>NZ_JBHGAQ010000020.1:0-71070 GCF_042610505.1 Chryseobacterium sp. sg2396
CGGGACGGTATGGTCTTTCTGGAAACCTTTGTAATGTTCAGAAAGTAAACAAGTACAGAGAAGCGGATTCTCAATGTTTCCGTAAAAATGACAATAATTGATATAAGACTAAAGGGAAGGAGCGATCCGGATCTTTAGTCTTTTTTTGTATAAATTCATAAATCCGATTTAACCTTTAAGATGCTTTCTGTTCTAAGAACAGGGAATACGGTGTAATGCTGCGGATCAACTATTTTCAACAAATTAAACATACAGGCATGAAAAAATTCCGTTTTATTCTGCTATTCTTTATTTCCTTACTGTGTCACGGACAGCCTACAGACAGCCTACGTATGACAGAATGTGGCAAACAGCTGAAATCTTTTTATCTGGGGATGGATGTCCTTCAAAAATGGCAGGCCGGGCAGCATATTAACTGGAAGACAGGTGAGCCGGATGATCCTGATGCAGTTTCTGGAATAAGGACCCACTGCAGTGCTTTCGTGGCAGCAGCCTGTGAACGCCGCGGAATTTACATTCTGAGGCCGCCTGAACATAAGCAGGAATTGCTTGCCAATGCTCAGGTTAAATGGTTGAATTCGGATCCGGCAAAAGAGTTTGGATGGCATCCTATTGTAAAGAATATTTTATCCGAAGCCCAGAAAATGGCTGATGAAGGCTATATTGTCGTAGCGTGTGCGCAAAATCCGGACCGGCACAAACCGGGGCATATCGCATTGGTTATGCCGGCAGATCTTTCTTCACAGCAGATTCAGCAGAATGGGCCCATGCTTATTCAGTCGTCCACAAAAAACAGTATAGATGCATGGTTCCGCAATGCATTCAGGCATCATATTGCAGACTGGAATGCTCCTACAGATAACGTGCTGTTTTTTTATAATGATAAATTACTCTGTTCCGGAAACAATACATAATAAATGGCCGGCATTATTCTTCAAAGCATCAATATATTGATGCTAAAATATATTGATTTCTTATTTTTTAAAGCTGAAAAGACTGAATTTAACCACGACAAATCTAGAGATTTCTTGACGCTAAATAAGTAAAGTTTGTTTATTTTGGTTGAAGTACCTTAAGAGAAATCAATAAAAAACATCAAATTAAAATTTAAACAGGTCTAAGCGTAAGAATAGAATTTTTCAAAATCAACTGCATTTCTGTTAAAGAAAAATATTGGAAACAAGGTGGTTGCATTTGTATATATTAATAAATTTTTCTATCTTTGCAGTCTCTTTTGGCGCGAATAATTGTATACATATCTATAAAATATTGAATATCACCTCTTTCATGATCGTGAAGGAGACTTCTTGTTTTATAGATGTGGTGGCGGTTCTGCCTCAAAAGTAGTAAAAATATTTTGCATTACGCTGTGAAAAGATATACCAGTGTTGCAGTTAGAGAAAAATCAAAGACGGAGTTAAAAAGTTTAAGGTTCTTCGTGAGCGCCAAAACACTTTTGCCTTTTCATTTAACCCTGTTGCCGGTTCTTTTCTGATATTTTTTAATGAATCAAAATATTTTTTAACCTTTCTTAAAAGTTTTATGAGTAAAACAACACCTACAACTAGGGGAAATCAGAGAGTAAATTTCTCTTCAGCGAAAGGAAAAATCATCACGCCGGACTTCCTGGATATCCAGATCGAGTCTTTCTCTGAGTTTTTCCAGCTTGATACGCTACCTGAAGATAGAAGAGATGAGGGTCTTTACAAGACTTTTCAGGAAAATTTCCCAATTACGGATTCCAGAAACCAATTCGTATTGGAATTCCTGGATTATCTGGTAGATTCTCCACGTTATTCAATCGATGAGTGTGTGGAAAGAGGATTAACATATTCTGTGCCTCTTAAAGCGAGACTTAAATTGTATTGTACAGACCCGGAGCACGAGGATTTCCAGACCGTGGTTCAGGATGTATATTTAGGCCCGGTTCCTTACATGACGCCTAGCGGATCTTTCATCATCAACGGTGCTGAAAGGGTAATCGTTACGCAGTTGCACCGTTCACCCGGTGTATTCTTCGGACAGACTTACCACGCCAACGGAACCAAACTTTACTATTCCAGAATCATTCCTTTCAAAGGATCCTGGATGGAATTTACAACCGATATCAACAGCGTAATGTACGCGTATATCGACCGTAAGAAAAAATTACCGTTAACCACCTTGTTAAGAGCCATCGGTTACGAATCTGATAAGGATATCCTTCAGATCTTCGACCTTGCTGAAGAAGTGAAAGTTTCCAAAGCTGCTCTTAAAAAAGTAGAAGGAAGAACATTGGCTGCGAGAGTTTTGAACACCTGGTTCGAAGATTTCGTAGATGAAGATACAGGAGAGGTAGTTTCTATCGAAAGAAACGAGATTATCCTGGATAGAGAAACCATTCTTGAAAAAGAACATTTGGATCTTATTCTTGATGCTGGCGTGAAATCTATTTTGATTCACAAAGAAAACAGCAACGAGTTCTCTATTATCCAGAATACCTTACAGAAAGACCCTACCAACTCTGAAAAAGAAGCGGTGGAATATATCTACCGTCAGCTAAGAAATGCAGATCCGCCAGATGAGGAAACGGCAAGAGGAATCATTGAAAAATTATTCTTCTCCGAGCAAAGATATTCATTAGGTGAAGTAGGACGTTACAGACTAAACAAAAAGTTAAGCCTGAATATTCCTACAACAACCGAAGTTCTTACCAAAGAAGATATCATCGCGATTGTAAGACACTTGATCGAGCTGGTAAACTCAAAAACGGATGTTGATGATATCGACCACTTATCCAACAGAAGGATTAAAACCGTTGGTGAACAGTTGGCAGGACAGTTCGGTGTAGGTCTTTCAAGAATTGCAAGAACCATCAAGGAGAGAATGAACGTTAGAGATAACGAAATCTTTACCCCGCTTGATCTTGTGAACGCGAAGACGTTAACGTCAGTAATCAACTCATTCTTCGGTACCAACCAGCTGTCTCAGTTCATGGACCAGACCAACCCGTTATCAGAGATTACTCACAAGAGAAGATTATCTGCATTAGGGCCTGGAGGTTTATCAAGAGAAAGAGCAGGTTTCGAGGTGCGTGACGTTCACCATACCCACTACGGAAGAATCTGTCCGATTGAAACTCCGGAAGGACCGAACATCGGTTTGATCTCTTCTTTAGGGATTTATGCTAAAATCAACAGACTTGGTTTCATCGAAACCCCATACAGAAAAGTAGAAAACGGTAAAATCGAACTTTCGGCAGATCCGATCTATTTAAATGCTGAAGATGAAGAATCTAAAGTAATTGCTCAGGCCAACGTTGAATTGAGCGACAACGGTGAATTCAAAACCGACAGGATTATTGCAAGACTGGATGGTGATTATCCGGTAGTGGAGCCTAACCAGGTAGACCTTATCGACGTAGCACCGAACCAGATTTCCGGTATTTCCGCTTCATTGATTCCTTTCCTGGAGCATGATGATGCGAACCGTGCCTTGATGGGATCCAACATGATGCGTCAGGCCGTTCCGTTATTGAAGCCGCAGGCTCCGATCGTTGGGACAGGGCTTGAACAGCAGGTAGCAAGAGATTCAAGAATTTTGATCAATGCTGAAGGTACCGGTACGGTAGAGTATGTAGATGCCGACAGAATCGTAATTAAATACGAAAGAAGCGAAGACGAGGATTTGGTACAATTCGAGTCCGCTACAAAAACATATAACCTGACTAAGTTCAGAAAAACCAACCAGAGTACAACCATTACCCTGAGACCAAACGTAAGAGTTGGAGATGTGGTAGAAAAAGGACAGGTGCTTTGCGACGGGTATGCTACTGAAAAAGGAGAATTGGCCCTTGGTAGAAACCTGGTGGTTGCGTTCATGCCTTGGAAAGGATACAACTTCGAGGATGCGATCGTAATCAATGAAAAAGTAGTTCGTGAAGACTGGTTTACTTCCATCCACGTGGATGAATATTCTCTTGAGGTTCGTGATACCAAACTGGGTATGGAAGAACTTACGGCAGATATTCCGAACGTATCCGAAGAAGCAACCAAGGATCTTGATGAAAACGGGATGATCAGAATCGGGGCTGAAGTGAAGCCTGGTGATATTATGATCGGTAAGATTACTCCGAAAGGGGAATCCGACCCGACTCCGGAAGAAAAACTTCTTAGAGCGATCTTCGGTGATAAAGCCGGTGATGTGAAAGATGCTTCATTGAAAGCAGACTCTTCACTAAGAGGAGTGGTGATCAATAAGAAATTGTTCTCCAGAAACATCAAAGACAAAAAGAAAAGAACGGAAGAAAAACTTAAGCTTGAAGAAATTGAAAACACTTACAAAGCTAAGTTTGATGAGTTGAGAAATACTTTAATTGAAAAATTAAATACACTCGTAAGCGGTAAAACTTCTCAGGGGGTTAAAAATGACCTTGATGAAGAAATTATCGGCAAAGGGGTGAAATTCACTCACAAATTATTGACTTCTGTTGAAGACTACGTAAACGTTAGCGGTTCAGACTGGACGGTTGATGCAGATAAAAATGAATTGATCAAGCAGTTGATCCACAACTACAAAATCAAGTACAACGATATCCAGGGGGTTAAAAACCGTGAGAAGTTTGCGATCTCCATCGGAGACGAATTACCTGCAGGTATCATGAAACTTGCTAAAGTGTACATCGCTAAGAAACGTAAACTGAACGTAGGGGATAAAATGGCAGGACGTCACGGTAACAAGGGTATCGTTTCGAGAATCGTTCGTGAAGAAGATATGCCGTTCCTTGAAGACGGAACACCGGTAGACATCGTATTGAACCCGCTTGGGGTACCTTCCCGTATGAACATCGGACAGATCTATGAAACTGTTCTTGGATGGGCAGGTCAGAAATTAGGATTGAAGTTTGCCACGCCGATCTTCGACGGAGCAAGCCTTGACCAGATTACTGAATATACTGAGAAAGCAGGTCTTCCTAAATTCGGTCATACTTATCTTTATGACGGTGGTACCGGAGAAAGATTTACACAGGCAGCTACCGTAGGGGTAATCTACATGCTGAAACTGGGTCACATGGTTGATGACAAGATGCACGCCCGTTCTATCGGTCCTTACTCACTGATTACGCAGCAGCCGTTAGGAGGTAAAGCGCAATTCGGAGGTCAGAGATTCGGAGAGATGGAGGTTTGGGCTCTTGAAGCATTCGGAGCATCCAATATCCTGAGAGAAATCCTGACCGTGAAGTCGGATGACGTGATTGGTAGAGCAAAAACTTATGAAGCCATTGCAAAAGGTGAATCGATGCCTGAACCGGGTATCCCTGAATCATTCAATGTATTGCTTCACGAGTTACAGGGTCTTGGATTAGACGTAAGACTAGAGGAATAATTTTAAATTTTAAATTATCAATGCCGGATGGAAACATCCGGAAATTAATCTAAAATCTAAAATCTAAAATTTAAAATCTAACAAATGTCAAATAAAAATAAATCAAGTAGATTTAATAAAATAACCATCGGTTTAGCTTCTCCGGAATCGATTCTTCAGGAATCGAGAGGGGAGGTTCTTAAGCCGGAAACCATTAACTACAGAACGCATAAGCCGGAAAGAGACGGGTTGTTCTGTGAAAAAATCTTCGGTCCCGTAAAGGATTACGAATGTGCTTGTGGTAAATACAAGAGAATTCGTTACAAAGGGATCGTTTGCGACCGTTGTGGAGTAGAAGTTACGGAGAAAAAAGTACGTAGAGAAAGAATCGGACATATAAACCTAGTAGTTCCAATTGCGCACATCTGGTACTTCCGTTCTTTGCCGAACAAAATCGGTTACCTTTTGGGAATCCCTTCCAAGAAATTGGATATGATTATCTACTACGAAAGGTATGTAGTGATCCAGCAGGGTATTGCTAAGAAATTAGACGGTTCCGACTTCGAAAATATGGAGTTCTTAACGGAAGAAGAGTACCTTGATATCATGGAAACACTTCCGATCGAGAACCAGTATCTTGATGATTCTGATCCAAACAAATTCATCGCTAAAATGGGTGCTGAAGCGGTTGAGGAATTATTAAAAAGAATCGATCTTGATGCATTGTCTTTCGATTTAAGACATAAAGCTCACAACGAAGGTTCAAAACAGAGAAGAACTGAGGCTTTAAAAAGATTGAATGTTGTAGAAGCATTGAGAGGCGCTAATACAAGAATGATCAACAAGCCTGAGTGGATGATCATGCGTGTGCTTCCTGTAATCCCGCCGGAATTGAGACCATTGGTTCCGTTGGATGGTGGACGTTTCGCAACTTCCGATTTAAATGACCTTTACAGAAGAGTAATCATCAGAAACAACCGTCTGAAGAGACTATTGGAGATCAAAGCTCCGGAAGTAATCTTGAGAAACGAGAAGCGTATGCTTCAGGAATCTGTAGATTCACTGTTCGATAACACAAGAAAATCTTCTGCGGTAAAATCTGAATCCAACAGACCGTTGAAATCCCTTTCTGATTCATTGAAAGGTAAGCAGGGTCGTTTCCGTCAGAACCTATTGGGAAAAAGGGTAGATTACTCGGCGCGTTCGGTAATTGTTGTAGGTCCTAACTTACAGCTTCACGAATGCGGTATTCCTAAAGATATGGCGGCGGAACTTTACAAACCGTTCATCATCAGAAAACTGATCGAAAGAGGAATTGTAAAAACCGTAAAATCAGCAAAAAGAATCATCGACAGGAAAGAACCTGTAGTATATGATATCCTTGAAAACGTGATGAAAGGCCACCCGGTTCTTCTGAACAGGGCACCTACGCTTCACAGACTGGGGATCCAGGCCTTCCAGCCTAAAATGATCGAAGGAAAAGCAATCCAGCTTCACCCGTTGGTAACAACGGCCTTCAACGCGGATTTCGACGGTGACCAGATGGCGGTACACTTACCGTTGGGCCCTGAAGCGATCCTTGAAGCACAGTTACTGATGTTGGGTTCTCAGAACATCCTGAACCCGGCGAACGGTTCTCCGATCACCGTACCTTCTCAGGACATGGTTCTTGGTCTTTATTTTATGACCAAAGAATTAAGCTCTACCGAAGAGATGAAAGTGAAAGGTGAAGGTCTTGCCTTCTACTCTCCTGAAGAAGCGGAAATCGCTTATGCGGAAGGAAGAGTATCTTTAAATGCTAAAGTACGATGTAGACTTCCGGTTAAAGAAAACGGAGAGATCGTAACCCGACTGATCGAAACTTCCGTAGGTAGAATCTTATTCAACCAGATTGTACCAAAGCAGGTAGGATATATCAATGAGCTTTTAACGAAGAAATCATTAAGAAATGTTATCGGTAAGATCCTTGCAGATACGGATTTCCCTACAACTGTGAAGTTCCTGGATGCGATGAAAGACTTAGGGTATTCAAACGCATTCAAAGGAGGTCTTTCTTTCTCATTGGGAGACATTGTAGTTCCTGTTGAGAAAAAGCAGATGATTGCTCAATCTATTGAAACAGTAGACGAAATCAGAGCCAACTATAACATGGGTCTTATTACCGATACTGAACGTTATAACCAGGTAATCGACGTTTGGACGAACACCAACGCAGGATTAACGGAAATGATCATGAGCAGAATGAAAACCGATCAAGGTGGTTTCAACTCTGTATACATGATGCTTGATTCCGGGGCGAGGGGTTCCAAAGAACAGATCCGTCAGTTATCCGGAATGAGAGGTTTGATGGCCAAGCCGCAGAAAGCCGGTTCTACCGGAGCGGAGATCATCGAAAACCCGATCCTTGCCAACTTTAAGGAAGGCCTTTCCATCTTGGAATACTTTATCTCTACCCACGGAGCCCGTAAAGGTCTTGCGGATACCGCTCTTAAGACGGCCGATGCCGGTTACTTAACGAGAAGATTGGTAGACGTTGCACAGGACGTTATCGTTACAGAGGATGACTGTGGAACTTTAAGAGGTACGGAAGTTACCGCGCTTAAGAAAAATGACGAGATCGTTGAAAGAATCTCTGAAAGAATCTTAGGTAGGGTATCACTACACAATATTTATGATCCTGAAAGCGATGAGCTAATCATCAATGCAGACGAAGTGATCAACGAAGTATTTGCCAGAAGAATTGAAGAAGCTGGACTGGAAGCGGTTGAAGTACGTTCGCCGTTAACCTGTGAAGCGAAGAAAGGAATCTGTGCAAAATGCTACGGTAGAAACCTGGCCACAGGTAAAACCATCCACATGGGTGAGGCAGTAGGGGTAATTGCAGCACAATCCATCGGGGAACCGGGTACTCAGCTTACGTTGAGAACCTTCCACCAGGGGGGTACTGCAGGAAACGTTTCCGAAAACCCATCCATCGTGGCCAGAAGAGACGGTATCGTTGAAATGGACGAAATCAGAACCATTACTTCTGAAGATGAAAACGGTAACACGGCCGAGGTTGTGGTTTCCCGTTCAACGGAATTCAGATTGGTGGCAGATAACGAATCCAGAACACCATTGATGGTAGCCAACGTACCTTATGGATCGATATTGGCTGTAAAACCGGGTGATAAAGTGAAGAAAGGGGATGTGATCTGTAAGTGGGATGCCTACAACGCAGTAATCATTGCTGAAACTTCCGGTAAGGTAGAATACGAAGATATTATTCAGGGTATTTCATTCCAGCTGGAAATAGACGAAGCTACAGGTTTCGAAGAAAAAGTAATCTCCGAATCCAGAAACAAGAAAGCCGTACCTACCCTGAAAGTGGTAGACTCTAAAGGAGTTGAACAGAAAGCATACAACTTACCGGTAGGAGCCCACTTAATGGTAAATGATGGTGAGAAGATCAAGGCCGGTAAAGTCTTAATCAAGATCCCGAGAAAATCTGCAAAAGCAGGGGATATCACCGGAGGTCTTCCGAGAGTTACCGAATTATTCGAGGCAAGAAACCCATCCAACCCAGCGGTGGTTACAGAAATCGACGGGGTAGTTTCTTACGGAAAGATCAAAAGAGGTAACAGAGAACTTATCGTTGAGGCCAAAACTGGAGAAAGAAAAATTTATTTAGTTAAATTATCCAACCAGATCCTCGTACAGGAGAATGACTTTGTGAGAGCAGGTTCGCCGCTTTCCGATGGATCCATTACTCCGGACGATATCTTAAGAATTAAAGGTCCAACAGCAGTTCAGGAATATCTGGTAAATGAAATTCAGGAAGTTTACCGTCTTCAGGGGGTAAAAATCGACGATAAGCACTTCGAAATCATCGTAAGACAGATGATGACCAAAGTATCGATCGTAGATGGAGGGGATACCCAGTTCCTTGAAGGAGCTCTTGAGCATAAATATGACTTCCTTGAAGAAAACAACAGGGTATTCGGTCTTAAAGTAGTAGTGGACGCAGGAGACTCTAAAGTATTCCAGCCGGGACAGATGATCACGGCAAGAGAATTGAGAGACGAAAACTCCAAGCTGAAACGTGAAGACCAGGCTTTGGTTCAGGTAAGGGAAGCTTTACCGGCTACAGCAACTCCTGTATTGCAGGGTATTACAAGAGCAGCTCTTCAGACCAAGTCCTTCATGTCTGCCGCATCGTTCCAGGAAACCACAAAAGTACTGAACGAAGCTGCAGTAGCAGGTAAAGTAGATGATCTGAACGGTCTTAAGGAAAATGTAATTGTAGGACACAGAATCCCTGCAGGTACAGGTCTTAAGGAATATCAGAATGTGATCGTAGGTTCTAAAAAAGAATTCGAAGATCTTAACTAAAATTAATGATTCGGAAATTTGAGGTTTGGATTTATTTTTATATTTTCACAACCTCAAAATTTCGAATAAAAAAATATTTATAACAAATGGACAACAATCAAAATCCACAAGACGGAAACATCAACATCGAATTGAACGAAATGGTAGCAGCGGGTATCTATGCTAATTTAGCTTTGGTAAACCACTCTCCATCTGAATTCGTAGTAGATTTCATCCAGTTAATGCCAGGTGTACAACAGGCTAAAGTAAGATCAAGAGTTATTCTTGCTCCGCTTCACGCTAAAAGAGTACTTTCTGCTCTTCAGCAGAACATTGCTAACTATGAGCAGCAATTCGGAGAAATCAAAGAAGTTGAGCCTTTCGTATTAGGAGGAAACAACGTACAAGCTTAAGATTTTTTCTTACATAAAATAAGATGCCCCGATTATTCGGGGCATTTTTTGGTTCTCAATTTCAGACCCGAATTTTGATAATTCACAGGTATTTGACGTTACTGTTTAACGATTATTAAAATTTTATGTATTTTTTATATAATTGCGTTGATACTTAGTATATTTGGTAGAAAATATTGAAAATGAAAGTATCTTTTATTTTTTGTGCGATGCTCTGTACTGCAGCAAGCTTCTATGCACAGGAGAATACCCTTCATAAAAACCAGAAACATCTTCAGGAGCTGTATGCCAAATACAACAAAGGCCTGAAAAAACAGCATAAGGTAGCAAAATCAGCAGGCATTCCGCCAAATCCTTATAATGAAGAAGACTATAAAAGAACAATGGATCCCGTAACCGGTGACAACGGCTTTTATAAGCTTGCCGCACTGAACCGGGAAATCGAACAGGGAAAATATGCGCCTACTAAACCTATGTCTTTCATTACCGGGAGCGGATCTTCAACCGGAAAAATTGTAAATGAGCCGTGGATCGAAAGAGGTCCTTACAGTGTCGGAGGAAGAACCCGAGCAATTATGTACGACCCCAACGATCCTGCCGGCAAAAGGGTTTTCGCAGGAGGTGTTTCCGGAGGACTTTGGGTAAACCAGGATCCTTCCGTAAGCACTAATGAGTGGACACCGCTGAGCACATTCTGGGCAAATACTTCCGTTTCGTGCATCGCTTATGACCCAAACAATCCGCAGGTTATTTATGTCGGAACCGGGGAGGCGCCTACGGCCGATGCTATCGGTTCGGGAATTTGGAAGTCTACCAACGGAGGAAATACCTGGAACCAGATTTTCACTATCACGCCAACCTATTCCGGAAACGTAAGAAGCGGAAACTTTTACATCAATGACATTAAAGTCAGAAATAATGCAGGGGTCTCGGAAGTCTATGCAGGGGTGAGTGGCAATTACAACGACGGAGCCTATCAGGGGCTGGCTCAGGCAGGATTGTACAAGTCTACCAATGGAGGGGCTACTTTCATAAAAAACACCAGTCTATTAGCACTCAATACAACCAGCGGTACAACAAGCTCCACAGGATATTCCATTCAGCAGATCGAAATCGGGGCCGATAATTCCGTATGGGTTTCCACCCGGTCGTCAAGATACTCCAATATAGACTCAGGAGGAAGAATCTTAAAATCTGCAGACGGAAATACTTTTAATGAAGTTTATAATGTCGGAAATTCCGGGGCCCGGGTGAACTTTACGCTTTCCAGAACGGATGCTAATAAAGCGTATGCCTTTATGCAGGGAGCAAACAGTACGTCCGAACCGATCCGTATCGCCAGATCTACAGATGGCGGGACAACCTGGCAGGCTACCAGCGATGCTTCTCCCGTCATTACTCTTCCTACAGCTGCGGATACCAGTATTTCGGCCAACGACTTCACAAGAGGGCAGTCTTTTTATGATCTGATTATCGCTACCGATCCCTTAGATGATAATACGGTATATATCGGGGGAATCGATCTTTACAAATCTACGGACGGCTGTACCACCTGGAGCCAGATCTCAAAATGGTCGAACAACAACAATATGGCCAATCTGCCGGTTTCCCAGGTTCATGCAGATCAGCATGAGATCGTCTTTAATCCGTTCAATAACTATGCAACCAATCAGATGATGTTTGGGAATGATGGCGGAATCTATTTTGCATCGAATAAAAATACCATTGGAACAGCAGGTGGTTTTGCCCCCAGAAACACAAGATACAACGTTACGCAGTTTTATACGGCGATGCTGAATCCTATTAAAACCCCTGCTAATGAAGAACTATTGGCAGGAGCCCAGGATAACGGTTCATGGTGGCTCTATGGTGTCCCGCAGGCCAATAATTTTTTAACCAGTCAGTTGGCTACTTCCGGTGACGGGATGTACACGGAATATGATGACCTGGATAATTATGAGATTGCCAGCTACGTTTACAATAATCACTATCTGCTGACAAACAGCAGCTATTACCTGATCTCTAGCGCAAACAGAAATGCATATGGGCATTTCGTGAATGAAATTGCCCTGGACCGCATCAATAATGTCTTTTATTCTTACCGTTTAGGCTTAACTATTTTCAGAACAGGAGGCTTGTCCGCAACTTCCACAACGTTTACCAATGTTGTCATGACGGTAGGAACGGCACAAACGAACGAGCAGATTTCCTGGATGAAAGTTTCTCCCTACACAACAGCCTCTACGACATTATTTGTAGGAACCAACTTAGGAAGAATCTTTAAAGTAACCAATGCCAATACCACATCGTTTGCGGCATCCGTACTCACGACGCCGGCAGTAGGAACCATTTCGGACATCGAATTTGGAGCCAACGAAAACGAAATTATCGTAACACTCTCCAACTATAATGTCACAAGTGTTTTCTATTCCACAGACGGCGGGACGACATGGCAGAATAAAGAAGGGAATCTTCCGGATATGCCGGTAAGAACCGTCCTGAGAAATCCTGATGATGCCAATGAAGTGGTCCTGGGAACAGAAATGGGCGTGTGGGGAACCACCAACTTCCTTTCTGCATCTCCAACATGGGCTTCAATCACAGGGAATATCGGAAATGTAAGAGTAACAAATCTGGATTACCGTCCTTCCACAAGAACCGTTTTGGTTTCCACCTACGGAAGAGGAGCATGGACGACCCAGAATACGACAGTTACTTTAGCAACCGGAGAAGTGAAATCCAAAAAAGACGAGACGAGAATTTACCCGAATCCATCCAAAGGGATTTCACACTTAAGATTTAATTCCGATAAATATAGTTCGGTGGATATTAGTATTTTCGATGCATCAGGAAGACTGGTTTACACGAAGAAAAATGTAAAATCGGATGAAGAGTTCGGCCAGAGGCTGACGCCCGGAAATTATATCCTAAAAGCCGAGTCTAAAGGCGAAGCGATCTTCAGTGGAAACTATCTGGTATTGGGCAAGGTAAGTGATGACGGAGACGATGACTAAAAAATGAATAATCAAATATTCATAATACTATTCTGGATGCTGGCGTTTTCCTGTAAAGCGCCAGTTTCTTCTGTGTATCAGGATGATGTAACTTTAATTTCTGCCCAAAAATCAGAATGGTTCGGAGGAAGGCCGGGCATAAGAGGAGCAATGTATACGGTTATCTTAAAACCAAAAAACAGCAAGGATTATATTAAGGTCAAATCTTTTAAAGCAGAAGGAAATACAGTGCCTTTTACCCAAACCAATTCAGGAAATGTGGTGACCGTTAAAGGGAATTTTCAAATTACCGATAAGACAGATATGCCCGACTATTCACCTCCGGGATCCTCTGTGAAGAGGCCGGAAAAACAGAGTAACACAAATCCAAAAGAAAATTGGATTGAATACTCAATAAACAATTCTAAAAGAAAATACAGAATCATGATTCCCAAATTTAATTCCATTGAACCTGAGGGAGAATTAATCCCACGACGACCCTAATTTCTTCTTTTTGAATAAAAAACTATTTTTTATATCTCTGTTTCTTCCTTTGATAGTCGTATTGATGAATATGATCTACCCTGTTATTTCCTGTATTAAGCACGAAATATACGAAAGAACACAGGATCATATGTCAAAATACAACATCAATACATCTGAGGCCGTTTATTTTTCAGAAAAAGACCTGGCAAATGCTGAATGGAAAGAAGAAAAAGAATTTATCCTCAACGGATTTTCCTACGATATCATTAAGGTTGATCTTAAAAACGGACAGAAACAGTATCAATGTTATGTTGATAAAAAAGATATTGTGCTTAACTCCATCCTGAAGTTCTCAGGATTGTTCGCTTCCAAAAAAGTATATGCATGGCGGCATTTCAGTCTTCCTTTTCACAATAAAAAAATCATAAAGACATCAGGTTTTTTTATGCTTATGGACGTGGGGCAGCTGCTGTTTTTGACCTTTAATCTTACATCAGAACCGTATTATTTTAAAAGATTTGAAAATTCATACAGTCGGTCGGTAAGCATTCCGCCTCCGGAAGAATTTTTTAAAACTTCATAAACTTTTAAACGACAGATAATTAAATTTTTAAATCAATGAAAAAATATATATGCATGGCAGCTGTATTAGGCTGCACCATGGCCCATGCCCAACAGGCTCCGGAAAGCAATATTGAAGAAGTAGCCATCCAGGGAAGGAAAAAAATAAAGCAGGAACGTGCGGAATTCAAAAGGCATGCACAATCGGTGGAAACGCTTTCTGAAGAAGAACTCAACAGAAATAATCCGGCAGCAATAGATCAGACCTTATCCACCATGCCCGGCGTTCAGGTGGATAAAAGAACGAATTTCGGAGGCCAGCGTCTGGTTGTCCGTGGTTATGGAAACGATCAGAAATTCAATAACTGGGGCGTAAAAGCTTACTGGAACAATATGCCGCTTACCAATGCCGAAGGAATCACTATTCTGGATGATGTCGATTTTGCTTACGTCAATAATGTTGAGGTGATCAAAGGCCCTGCAGCGACAATGTACGGCGGCGGAGTCGGTGGAGTAGTCCGTTTTTACACACGCCCCGATTTCACCAAAGGAGTCAGCGTATCGGAAAATGTTCTGGCAGGAGCTTTTAAAACCTTCCAGTCCCGAACACAGCTTAACGTGGCGGACGAAAATTATTCGGTAAATGCGGCTTACGGCCATCTTGAAACGGATGGGTACCGGCCGAACGGAAGCGGGCTGAAGAACTTCTTCAATGTCAACGGAACCGTAAAGCTTGGTGAAAACGACCAGCTGAGCTTTTTCGGCAGCCAGGCATATTCCTATGAGCACATTTCAGGACAGATTTCTTACGACGATTATGATGCAGGAATCGATAACGGAAATGCGGCTTACATCCGTAAAAACGCGGGCAATAAAATAAAATCAACCCGTGTAGGACTGAGCAATTCGGTGAATATTCTTCCCAATCTTAGAAATTATACCACGCTGTTTTATTACAACGGAAATACAGAAAGTGTTTCCGCAGGAGCATTCGGTATCACAAGCTCACCGAATGTGGGATTGCGCTCGACGTTCACCCTCAAAAATGAATTTAAAGATTTCGAAAACCGGTTCGATTTCGGTACCGAGATCCAGAACTCTATGTCTACAACATCCAGTTACCGCTTTACAGGATCTGTTACAAATCCTCTTGAAACTACAGGGATTTCCGGGGCATCTTATTTTAAATACAATAACAATCAGTCTACCTATTTTGCCATCGATTATCTAACATACAAACCATGGGGTGTAACATTCCTCGCAGGAATTAGTGCCAATAAAACCAATTATGACCGAAAAGATCTGTATGCACTTCCCGGATTGGTTTCAGGGAAAAAAGATCTGTCCTTCGGAAAACAGTACGAAACGGCCTATACTCCTCATTTTGCCTTACAGAAAGAATGGAAGCATCAGATTTTTAATCTGAGTTACAGTGAAGGCTACAATGCGCCTACGGCTACTTCCTCTTTCATCAACGTCATCAATATAGCCAATGATGACCTTAAACCGGAACGTGCAAAAATGCTGGATTTCAGCGTGCATGGCTTACTGCTGGATACCAAACTGGATTATCAGGTTTCTGCGTTTAATATTAATTATACGAATAAACTCACTCAGTTATTTGGCAACAACAATACTTACAGCTATTGGGCGAACACAGGAAACCAGAGAAACACCGGTTTGGAAGTGAGTGTAGGGTATCAGTATAAAAATGATAATTCTTTTGTTAACAGAATTGTGCCTTTTGTAAATATGTCCTACTATGATGCGAAGTATAAAGATTTTACCAATAACTTAACAGGCGGAAATTCTGTTTATAATGCAGTAAATAACGGTAAAAATTATAATCACCAAACGGTAGTAGGTGTTCCGAGAAACAAATATGCCATCGGTCTGGATCTTTATACAGAACCTGGTTTTTATCTGGTGAATACCTACAATTATCTTGGGAATGTCTACACCGATTTTGCGAATACCAATCTTGTAAAAGGTTTCGGATTGCTTAATTCCAAATTGGGTTACAAGAAATCTTTCGGCAGATTCGATCTTGATGCCTATGTTATGGGAAACAACCTGACCAGCCAGATCAATTATACCTTCCTGTTCTTAGGGAACAGTATTAATGATTCGGATACGGGCAGCGGGTATCCGAAAGGAGTTGCAACGGATCTCAATCCCGGGCCGAGTAAAGCCTATTTCTTTTACGGGCTGAATCTGAAATACCGGTTCTGATCCTCACAAAAGCTGCTTTATCCCGATGAAGCAGCTTTTTATTAAATTTCCGGCTCTTTGCTCCTGGCATGTTTGTAACCATCCATCCGGACCTGAGCAAAATAATAATGCGTATCGAACAAAAAAATAGCATCCTGACTTTACAATTTTATATCTTTGTCATTAAATATGATATAATAGATATGGTAACTAATCCATTTATTCTTAATAAATTCGGCTTTATGGGTGATGATTTTCTAAAGGAACTTAATCAGCATGCTATAATGACTCAAATTAAGGCCAAATCCGAAATTGTAAGGGAGGGGCAGAAGAATAAATTTGTTCCGTTCCTTATCAACGGATCCATCAGGGTTTTTACTTTGAATGACGGCCGTGAGCTTGTTTATTATTACATTCGGAGAAACGACAGCTGTATGATGACGTTTTCATCCATTTTTACCGATTACATCAGCCGCGTATATGCCGTTGCTGAAGAAGATTCCGAAATCATGCTGATCCCTGTTTCGGTAATCCACGAATGGCTGATCCGCTTTCCTGAAATCAATAAAGTGTTCTATCATGAATATGATAAAAGGTTTTCCGATGTGATGAGCATGGTGAATGATGCCGTATTCCACCGGCTGGATAAAAGGGTGCTGAACTATATCCGTCAGCAGGTTTCCGTCACCGGAAACAATCCGATCCGGCTTACCCACCGGGAAATTGCAGGGAATCTCGGCACTTCCCGCGAAGTCATTAGCAGGGTACTGAAAAAAATGGAAAACGAAGGCGAACTCGTTCAGACCAAAGAAGGCATAAAAATTCCTGTAAATGAAAATGTTAGATAAAGCTAATATTCTTTGTTAAATAATATTAATAAGTCTTATTGATAAAAACAGTCCGGTCTGTGACTTTTATCACACAATTTTCCCTGTTTAAGTCTCTAAGTTTGTCCTACTAATTTTTTAATAATGGGTATGACAAAAACTCTCTTATTTTTGTCGGTATTCATCACAGGTTTCGCCTTTGCACAGGACGATCTGCTGAAAGATATCGATACGGTTCAGACAAAAACCCCGGACATGGAACAGCCTGCATTCAAAGCACTCCAGATCGTTACCGGACAGTCGACAAAACTTGCTGCAAAAAACGAATGGTATATTGTAGTAGCGCACCGTTTTGGGGATGTTAGCAAAGGATTCAAAGACTTTTTCGGGCTGGATAATGCCTCAACCAAGCTCGGAGCGATCTACGGGATTACCGATGGTATTTCCGTAAGCCTTTCCAGGGAAACCAATCTGAAAACTTTTGAAGGTGCTGTAAAATACAAGCTGTTAAAGCAGAATGAAAACTTCCCGGTGGATATCGTAGGATATAACGTGATGGCCGTAAATACAGACCTCAGCAAAGATAATTATCCGCATCTTCAGTTTGGTGACAGACTTTCTTACCTTACCCAGGCGCTTATTTCAAGAAGATTCAGTGATAAATTTTCCCTGCAACTTACGCCTTCGTATGTTCACAAAAACCTGTACGAACCTTTGGTGGAAGATAAAAATCAATTCCTTACGGGATTGGGGGGCCGTTATAAGATCTCAAAAAGGATTTCCATCAATGCCGAATATTTTGTGAATTTCGACAACCACAGTTTTTACAAAAATCCGCTTTCATTAGGGATGGACATCGAAACCGGGGGACACGTGTTCCAGCTTTTATTCACCAATTCCCAGCTTAATTCCGATATAGGCTACCTTACCAATGCCGCCGGAAGATGGGAAAAAGGACAGATTTTCTTCGGGTTTAACCTTTACAGAGTATTTTAAGTATGAAAAAGTTAATATGTATTATTTCAGCAGCCGTTGCATGCATCGCCTGTGAAAGCAGAACCTACGAAGAGATTTCAGATAATACGCCGATTGCACAGGTAGTAACGTACAATAAAGATGTTAAGGCGATCATGGACGCTAATTGTGTAAGTTGCCATTCACCGGGACCGCAGGCCCTGACCAATTATTCTCAGGTTAAAAACAATATCGACAATATCATCAACAGGATTAGCCGTCCCAACGGAGATCCTTTGAAAATGCCGCAGGGTGGAAGTCTTTCTCCTGTACAGATCAATATCATCACCAAATGGAAAGCCGACGGGCTTCTTGAAAATTAAATATATTCTTATGAAAAAGCTCATTTTAGTTATTGCAGCAGTACTTTTTGCCAACTTTGCATCGGCACAGAAATATATAGCCAAAACAGGAAAAGTATCATTTGAGGCTTCTGTTCCTTTGTTTGAAGATGTTTTCGCACAGGATGACAACAACGTAGCGGTAATCAATGCCGATACAGGAGAATTCGCCTCAGTTTCCAATGTGAAGAACTTTCATTTCAAAACAAAGTTGATGGAAGAGCACTTCAACGAAAGCTATGCGGAAACGGCAAAATATCCTAAAACCACCTTCAAAGGAAAAATCGTTAACTTCGATAAATCCAAATTATCCTCATCCCCACAGAAGTACACGGTTCAGGGAACACTGAATTTCCATGGAGTGGATAAAGCATACAATTCTACGGCTTCTGTTTATGCCAAAGACGGGAAAATATACATGTCCGGAGGATTTGTCATAAGATCGGCGGACCATAAAGTAACCATCCCTAAAATGGTGAGTAAAAAAATCGCGGAAAGTGTGAATGTTCAGTATAACTATGTCTTTTCAAAACAATGAAAAAGATCATTTTATTCTTAAGTCTGTTCCTGAGTATGGCATTCGTATCTGCTCAGGAAAAGGCAAAATCAATCTATGATATTGCCAGAAGCGGGACGGTTGCTGAAGTGCAGGAACTTATGAAACAGAACCCGGATATAATCAATCAGACCAACGATAGCGGTTTTTCACCGCTTATTCTGGCCTGCTACAGGGGAAATGTTGAGGTGGCTAAATTTTTGATGGATCATGTGAAAGACATTAATTACAAAAGCCGGGAAGGAACAGCCTTATCCGGGCTTTCTGTAAAATACAACAGAGAGCTGGTAGAATACCTTCTCAGCAAAGGGGCCAACCCGAATATCGCAGATGCTTCCGGCGCTACCCCTTTGTTCTGGGCCGTAAAGTTCGGCAATAGGGAAATGACGGAACTGCTGCTGAAGCACAAAGCCGATAAAACGATAAAGGATGCTCAGGGAATGACGCCCTTTGAATACGCATTACAGACAAACAATAAAGAAATTATTAATCTTCTTAAAAATTAACGAATGAAAAAAGTTTTACTCACTTTGTCAATGGCTGCTGCCTGCTTAGTCAACGCACAGCTTTTTTCTACGGGAACCGTTAGTCTCGGTTCTTCGGGAATGACGGTGAAATTGGTGACCGATCCTACAACCGTTACCATTACCTTAACCGGAGACAGCAATTCAATGCTGGGAATTGGCTTCGGAAGCTCCGGAATGGCATCCGGATCAGACGGGTTTATTTACAATTCCTCTGCAAACAGGGATTACACGTTTGGAGGATATACAGCGCCTACAGCTGATGCATCCCAGGATTGGACCCAGACTTCGAACACGGTTTCCGGAAGTACCAGAACGGTTGTGGCAACACGCTCGCTTGCGGGAGGATCAGGAGATTTTGCCATTCAGAATGCACCGGGCAGCATCAATATTTTCTATGCAAGAACCGGTGGCAGCCAGGCAATCGCTTACCACTCCACAGGTCTGAGAGGCTATGCAACACTTACGATGGGATCTGTTCTGGCAACTGGTGAAGTAGCTGCTGAAACCAAAAAAGTAGTGCTTTATCCAAACCCTGCTAAAGAGACTTTTACCTTTAAAAGCGTTGAAAAAATCAAAAATGTAGATATTTACGAAGCTACAGGAAGAAAAGTGAAGTCTGTAAAAGTGGACGGAAAGGAAGTAAATATTTCCGAACTAAGACCGGGAAATTACTATTTGGAAATCACTTTAAAAGACGGTTCGACCGTCTTCGAACAATTGATCAAAAAATAAACGGAAGGCCACTGAAAAGTGGCTTTTTTAATTTATAATGATCAATACAGGGGATCAGTATTAAAATTTGAAATTAGCGAAAAGTTTAAATGATATGAATTCAAGATTTGATAACTGCTGTTCTGAAACAGCCATTTCCTGAAAGGTATTCTCTGACCATAATATCTTCAGTTTACGGGTAATTTTCTTATCATACCTGGCAAAAGAGTAATATCCATAAGTATCATTTGCTGAATATAAACTGAAAGTTTACGAACGTAGTTCAGTCTTTGCGAACGAAAAATAAGCGGTTGGAAGATCAATTGTTCTTAGCGCCGATAGCGTTAGAGATTATTTACATAGCTCAACAACTTTGTGTTTAATCCACCAAAGCTTTAATGTTTTTTTAACCGGTTAAATTTTCCTGAAAAAAACAGGGAGACTAACTTTGCAGAAAATATAAGCAATGAAGCAGGGACTATCATTTTTAATGCTGATTTTTTCACTGGCAATTTTCGCACAGAAAACCAATACGGATACTGCTCAGGTAGTGGTTCCGGACAGGTATAACAGCGTGGAGGCACAGGCCAAAC
This sequence comes from Chryseobacterium sp. sg2396, assembly GCF_042610505.1. Classification (NCBI taxonomy): domain Bacteria; kingdom Pseudomonadati; phylum Bacteroidota; class Flavobacteriia; order Flavobacteriales; family Weeksellaceae; genus Chryseobacterium; species Chryseobacterium sp. sg2396. The sequence goes on from NZ_JBHGAQ010000020.1 coordinate 20,927, forward strand.
CGTATGTCATCATGATTTCCACCGATGGATTCCGTTGCGATTATGCGAAGAAATACCGCGCGGAAAACCTTCTGAAATATTCCAATGAAGGGGTTCAGGCCAAAGATATGCTTCCAAGCTACCCAAGCATTACCTTTCCGAACCACTGGACCTTAGTCACCGGGTTATATCCTTCTCATCACGGCCTTATCGACAATTATTTTTACGATTATAAAAGGAAGGAAAATTATGAAGCGAGTAGCAGAAAAACTGCAGAAGACGGAAGCTGGTACGGCGGAACTCCGCTTTGGGCACTCGCCGAAAAACAGGGCATGGTTTCCGCTTCCATGATGTGGGTAGGCTCTGCAAGCGAAGCCGGAGGAAAAAGACCGACATATTATTATCCTTACCACGAAAAATTTTCACCATCTGAAAAAGTGCAGAAAGTGATTGACTGGCTCAAGCTGCCCATGGAGAAAAGGCCGCATTTTATTGCATTGTATTTTCCGGAGGTGGATGCGTCCGGCCATCATTTCGGTCCCGATTCCAAAGAAACGGAAGATGCTGTACACTCAATAGACCACGCTATCGGCAATCTGGTTCAGCAAGTCAGTGATCTCGGACTGAAGAATGTAAATTTCATCTTCGTCTCAGACCACGGCATGATCAAAGTAGACGGTGAACATCCTTTGGAAATTCCTTCCCTGTTACTGGATAAAAATAAATTCGATTATTACAATTCCCAGACAATTTTGAGGGTCTACGTTAAAAATCCGAAGGATATCAGAAAGACTTACAAGGAACTAAAGAAAAACAAAACCGGAGATTACGAGGTCTGGCTGGATAAAAAGCTGCCCCAATATCTTCATTTCGCTACAAAAGATGACCGTTACAACAGGATCGGACAGATCATACTGATCCCGAAAGCCCCGAAAATATTTCTTGAAAAAGGAAAGAAAGGTCCGGTTGGAAAACACGGCTACGATCCGCGTATGGTTCCTGAAATGAAGGCCACCTTCTTTGCCTGGGGTCCGGAATTCAAAAATAACCTGGAGATCGGTGAATTTCAAAATGTAAACGTGTATCCGTTAGTCGCGGATATGTTAGGGTTAAAAATAAGTCAGCCCATCGATGGAAAGCGGAAAGTGCTGAAGAAAATAGTAAAAGAAAACAAATAGCATATTTCGGTGGGCAAGACCCACCGAAATATTATATGACAAAAATATTCAGGAATTAAATACTTCGGCAAACTCTTCTGAAAAATCTTCTAAACGGGTTGTTCTTTTCACTAACGCACCGTGTTCAATAAAATCTTTTTGTACAATCCCGGTTCGGAGCCCGCGGCCCATTTCGGTGTATAGTTCCGCCATTTCCTGAGGAAGCCCGGCCTGCAGCATCCCGTTCAGCGACTCGTCATCTTTAAATTCTACCCATGGAAGCTCAGGCTTTTCAACTGCATTTCCAAGAACTTTTGCAAAATCAGATGCAGGGCGAATATCGCTTACAATATACCTGATCGTATGGCCTACAGTATTTTCCAGCAGTTGTTCTGCGGCAGCTTTGGCAATATCTTTCGGGTGGACTAGGGGAACTTCTGTGTTTCCGGGATAATTTGCTCCGAGAATCCCGGCATTTTTGATCAGCGGGATATCGCTGAAAAAATTAATGTAGAAATAGCCTGCTCTTAAAAATACGACCGAAGTATGTTCCAGTTCGCTGTAAAGTTTTTCGATGTGATAAAGACCCTTGATCGGGCCGTTCTCTATTGCAGATCCGGCTCCTACGCTGCTCAGCATGACCGCTTTTTTTATACCGGTTCTCTTTACCGCTTCAGCATAATTTTTTCCCGCATTGATCGTTTGTTCCACAATATGCTCTTCGCCCATACTTGGAGGTGTCATTAAAAATGCGGCATCTGCACCTTCAAAAGTCCGGATTAAAAAGTCCGGATCTGCGATAGACCCGATGGCTGCCCGGGCGCCCAGTTTTTCAATTTCAGCTTTTTTAGATTCGTTGCTGCTGATAACCGTGATGTGATGTCCTTCCGAAATAAGTTCTTTGGCCAGAGGCTGGGCTACATTTCCCAACGATCCTGTGATAATAATTTTCATAAAAGATATTTTTTATTTTCGGAAACAAAGGTATATTTGTACTTACTTTTTTACAAGTACTTACCCTAAAGTATGTATCATTATGACCGCTATTAAAGAATCGTCAACCATTCAGGAAAACAAAAAGACCATACAGGATTGTCCTGTAATGTACATCATGGAAAGAATCGGCGGGTTCTGGAAACCCATTATCCTCTTCAATCTCTCTACCGGAGAAAAAAGATACAGCGAACTGAAAAAAGCCATTCCTGCCGTAACCGAGAAAATGCTGATCCAGCATTTGAAGCAACTTGAAGCAGATGGCCTAATTATCAGGACGGCCAGACCCATAGTACCGCCGCATGTAACGTACAGACTCAGTGAAGCCGGTAATGAGCTGGCTCCTGTTATTGATGCGATGGCAGCATGGGCTTTCCAGGATATGGAAAGGCATAATAACGGATTGGCTGAAGAAAACAGATATAGAACGAATAGGGAGCAGGATACTTTCAGCAGGAATCTGAAAAAATAAAACAGGGCTTCCGGTGTGAAACCCTGCTTTTATAATGAGAATCAAAAGATTTACAGTGACTGCATATCAATCACAAAACGATATTTCACATCGCTTTTCAACATTCTTTCGTAAGCATCATTAATTTCGCTTATTTTAATAAGTTCGATATCCGAAACAATATTATGTTCACCGCAGAAATCCAGCATTTCCTGTGTTTCGGCAATTCCTCCGATCAGGGAACCGGCTACTGAACGTCTCTGGAAGATCATCGGTAGCGTGCTTGGCTTGGTTTCCTCAAACTGTCCTACGAATCCTACTAATACTAATGTTCCGTTTAACGCGACCGTTTGCAGGTAAGGATTAATATCGTGCTCATAAGGAACCGTATCGATAATAAGGTCGAATTTCCCCTGTACCGAATCCATGTGTTCCTGCTCTGTGGAAATAACCACATGGTCTGCACCCAGTTTTTTTGCATCTTCGGTTTTTCCGGGCGTCCTTGAAAATAAAGTCACTTCCGCATCAAGGCCTTTGGCCAGCTTGATCGCCATATGTCCCAAACCTCCCAAACCGACTACCGCAACTTTGGAATCCGGCCCGACATTCCAGTGTCTCAGCGGAGACCAGGTGGTGATTCCGGCACACAGAAGAGGGGCCACGGCTGCCAGATCCAGGTTTTCAGGAACGCTCAGCACAAAACCTTCGTCCACAACTACTTTCTGGGAATATCCTCCGAAAGTCTGGCCGCCCAGATGCTTGTCTTTTCCATTATAAGTTCCGGTAAATCCTTTCTGGCAATATTGCTCCAGGTCATGCTTGCAGCTTTCGCATTCTCCGCAGGAATCTACCATACAGCCAACGGCAGCCAGGTCGCCCACTTTGAATTTGGAAACTTCGCTTCCTACATTGGTAATTCTTCCTACGATTTCATGTCCCGGAACTACAGGGTACATCGATCCGCCCCAATCGTTTCTTGCCGTATGAAGATCGGAGTGGCATACCCCGCAGTACAGGATTTCAATTTCAATGTCTTTTGCGGTAACTTCCCGTCTTTCGATCTTTAATTCCTGAAGATCCGCCGTTCTGGATTCCGCGCCGTAAGCTTTTACTGTGAATGTGCTCATTTGTTTAGTATTAATTATTTTTTTGTTTGTTGTCTGTTGTCTATTTGAATCGAATACCCCTGGCCATCCTTTGAAAGATGATTCCCCGGCCATCGGCAGACCTGAAGCCCACTGCTTTTATAATCTGATGCTATGGCTGCAAAATTCGAACCTTTTGCCATAAACCGGCTTATATAAATTACGGGAAGAACTACCAATTTTACCGGCCACACCAAATGTCCTGTAGAAAGTGGTAATTTTGAACCTATAAAAAATAAAAGTCATGCAGAATCAGGGCGTTGAAGTTTTTAATACCATATCGGAATACAATAAAATGCTGAACCATGAAACCCTGCACCCGCTGGTGAGTGTGGTAGATTTTTCGAAATCGAATCCCATCTGCCAGTTTACCAGGAAGTTTGGGTTTTACACCGTTTTCCTGAAAGATGTCATGTGCGGCGACATGCAGTACGGCAAGCATAGCTACGATTATCAGGAAGGAACACTGGTGTTTATTGCACCCGGACAGACCTACGGGATTTATAACGCAGAAACTTACATTCAGCCTGCCGGTTTTGCACTGGTTTTCCATCCCGATCTGCTGAAAGGAACTTCTCTTGGAAAGAACATCAAAGAGTATAACTTCTTTTCCTATGATGTCCACGAAGCGCTGCATCTCTCCGAAAGGGAGCGGGAGACGGTTCTGGAATGTCTGAAAAACATAAAACACGAAATCGCACAACCCATCGACAAGCACAGCAAGTCCTTGATCATCAACAATATCGAACTGTTCCTCAATTACTGCATGCGGTTCTACGACCGCCAGTTTATTACCCGGGACTATGTAAACCGGGGAATTATCGGAAGGTTCGATACTTTGCTTAATGATTACCTGCGTTCGGAAAAACCTCAGCATATCGGGTTGCCGATGGTCAATTATTTTGCCGATCAGCTGAATTTATCAGCAAACTATTTCGGCGACCTGATCAAAAAGGAAACCGGGGTTTCCGCGCAGGAATATATTCACAACAGGCTTATTGATGCAGCGAAAGACCAGATTTTCGATCCGGCCAAATCCATCAGCGAAATTTCCTACAATTTGGGCTTTAAATACCCGCAGCATTTTACCCGCCTGTTTAAAAGCAAAGTAGGTGTTTCCCCAAGTGAGTATAAGTCATTGAACTGATTTTATAATTCTTACACTGCCGATGTAGACTGATCTTTTTGTCATGCTGCAGGAATCTCCATATAGTACTAAAAAGTAAACATTCGCATTGGGCTTGGACCGCTTTTGTCTTAGTTTAAAACCATTAATAGTTGCTTCCAATTTATAAAAGCAATTGCTGAATGTTTGGAGTGTTTTATCATATCAGGTTAATCATTGGTATTGGCTAATGATCCTATGTCGGCCAACTCGAAGATAAAGTAAATTTTGTAATTTTGGTAAATGATAGAAAGATCACAGTTCAATCAGGAGCTTTACAGTTCCATTGCAAAAATTATTATTGATGCAAAAACCCAAGTATACAGAAGCAGTAATACGATATTGCTGAAAATGTATTGGGAAATTGGAAAGCTTATCATTGAAGATGAGCAGAATGGTGAGCTCCGGGCTAAGTATGGTAAATCAGTTTTAAAAAACCTTGCTGCACAAATATCATTGGAATTTGGAAAAGGCTTTAATGAGAGAAATCTTAATAATATGCGGGCTTTTTTCATGGCATTTCCAATTTGGAACGCAGTGCGTACCGAATTAAGCTGGACCCATTACAGAATTATCAGCAGAGTTGAAAATCCTGAACACAGAATACAGTATATTGAACATTCGATTGAAGGGAATTGGAATACCAGGACACTTCAAAGAAATATTGACAGCCAGTATTTAGGAAGATTACTGAAATTGCCGATATCGGAAAATAAGGAGGTCCCCAATTTTATAAAAGATCCATATATCTTTGAGTTCTTAGGTATTCCCTCAGACATATCACAGACTGAAACCCAAATAGAATCGGCTTTAATAACGCATCTTCAAAAGTTTTTGATGGAGCTGGGGAAAGGATTTGCCTTTGTAGCAAGACAGCAGCACATTGTTACTGATACCTCTGATTTTTTTGTGGACCTTGTATTTTATAACTACTATTTGAAATGCTTTATACTTGTTGATCTGAAGACTCATAAGCTTACTCATGAAGCGATAGGTCAAATGGATATGTACGTAAGGATGTATAATGACCTTAAAAAGGGAGCAGACGACAATCCCACGATAGGAATGATTTTATGTACCGAAAAAGATGAAACGGTTGTAAAATACTCTGTGATGTCAGATAATGAGAAGTTATTTGCCAGTAAATATAGAACATATTTACCTGACGAAAAAGAATTGAAACAGCTAATCGAAGCAGACAGAGTAAAATTTCAATTGGACAATCAAGATTAAATATAGGATTATTTTAAAATCTCAAAAAAAGATCTGTAATTACAATCACAGTATTTTTAAAATAAATTATCCCAAGCCGTAACTTGGGATTTTAGTAGGTGATTTAAATTTCTCTATGAAATTATATAAAGTTTAGGTTCTAATCCTTTTTACTTAATAGATACCAATAATTAATTGGGAAGAATGCTAAAAATACCCGAACAATTACTCCGAATTTTTTTTCAAAATATTTGCCGGAATCAATACCAAATATTAGGAAAAGGATTATTAATACGAAAGCCAAAATTGAAGATATATAAACTTGCTTCTTATTCGGAATTAACATTGTGAGACTTAATAGTATAAAGGAAAATATGAGGTGAGAAATTGTAAAAACATCTAAATTTCCCTCAAAATCTAAAAAATCAAGATTACTTAAGGCTATCAAAGTTAATATTCCAATGAAAAAATTTGCAATTAAGCGGTATTTTTTCCAAGTAAAAAATATAATCGCCAGTGTAATAATCAATAAGGATATTTGAAAAAAATTCATTTTTATTTTAAAATTATTTTAAATGCTTCAGTGACATAAAATCCACCTCTATTTATTTTAGGATTAATCCAATTATTTATTTCTTCTACCATAATGTTATTTGATGGTACGCCTTGTTCGACAATATATTTTTTTGTAAGTTCCAGAACATTTTTAGCTATTTGTAAATAATTAGTCTTGATTCCATCAACTGATGCCAATATTCTGGGAGAATTTGCATAGTATACTGGGATATAAATTTCCTTCTTTCCTAAAAACTTTGCAATTTCATAATCAATAATCCCTTTCATGGAAGGCTTTTCCTTTTGATTCCTTTTTAAGAAATCAAGCATCTTATTAAACAAAGATAAATCTAATTTAGAATATTCCAAATTATATTTATTAGCAATAAGCCATGCTAGATTTTGTACATAAATAAAATACCAGTTTGGACGTAGATAAATCATATCAGGATATCCTCCATCCGCAAAGGCATGTTCTCCTGTATAGCCATCTTTACCATACATAATAAAATCAGAGGTACCTTTTGGCATATATATATATCTTTTAACGCTTCTTTAAGTGTTTTACCTTGAAATATAATTTTTTGTTTACTTTCATTTTCTAAGAAATCAATACCATACTCACGCATATAATAATTAAAAAAAGTAACCCACGGCTCTACCTTACTTTTAAGTGTTTGTTCCGAACCCACCTGCCAGGATTCGATATATTTTTTAATTGTTTCGTCATCAACTTTTTCTAAATTAATATGTTCTTTAATGTCATCAGGTTTTAAATTATCAATTTTAGTATGTGCATATGTATCACCAAAACGATGTAAGAGTTTCCCTAATTCTTCTATTTTGTCATTCGGTGTATATAAAAACTTTATAGCGGTAAAAAACTCCTCAATTCCGTGAAAACCTCCGGTAAGTGAGTGAATCTTCTGTTGTGGGCCAAAAGGATGTCCCCATGTATCATTTAATTCAAATCTTAATTCATCATGAACGGTTGTATCTGGTGCTTCAGTTGCTTTGGCTAAAACTTGTGCAAATTTTTTATCCATGCCAAGCATTAAACAAACTAAATACACCGTGCTATAATGGCCATCGGTTTCATATTTTAAATAGGCCTCATATTTTCGACGCATCTCTACAAGCTTATCTGCTTTAGGAAGAGCCGTTGGTGGAAGTTTTAAACCTGTAACTTTTATTTTATTTACTTTGGGATCATTTTTAGGTAATCTCAATGCAGTAACTCTATCTTTCATCCGTTTTGAATTTTAAATAAAACTAAGCGGCCAATGCCGCTCAGTTTCTAGGTTAGATCAATCTTTAGGTAATGTACTCTCTGTTTTATCAGAACGATTTAACTGAATATCTCTCTGGACAAAGCTCGTATCAATTTCCAGTTCCATAGGATTTTCACAGTTCTCCGGGTTATTCTCATGGAAGATCGGTAAAGGCTGGTCTACCGGCAGTCCTGTAGATTTATCCTGCAGGATAGTCAATGTCGTAGGAAGCCTTGTAATCCAGAATTTTCCTTGCGCTTTTCCGGTTGGCTGACGCATTTCATCAACAATACTCATATATAACGGATCACCGATAACAGGAACCTCACCACCGTTCCAAATTTTTCCTGTAGTTAAGAAAAACTGTATGGCGTCTTCAAAGCCTGGCTTAACCGTTACAATCACTCTCGCCATACCGGCCTGTAGAAAACTTCTGAATAACGGATCCACACTTTCGCTTACATACATTTCCCGCCACATTTTACGGTTGGCCCAATAGTAAGGATAGAATGTATAATCCATAATTTCCCATTCAAATGCCTGTTCCAAAAATTTGGCAAGAGCAGTATATTTGTCTAAATCTTCGTTTAAGTATACCTCAAAATTTTCCATCTTGTCCCCATTCGTGAAGTTTTGTCCTAAAACATTTAGATAGTCTTGTAATAAATAGGCTACACAATTATGTTTTAAAACGTCATGTTCCATATAACGATAAAAGTTGCTGGATTTTTCTTTTGCTTCAGCTTCTTTATCTTTTTGTTCTGCATCCAGCTTAGCCTGGTCATCAAGGAATTTTTTATATGCCGCTTCATAGGCTGTGATAATGGCATTGAAGTTTTCAGTATACCATTGTTGCATGAAGTTTTCAGATAATTTACACGTTAACGTTACACCGAATGAAACATTTTTAACATTTTTTCCCCTATAGGTAAAATTGAACGTACCTTCAAGATTTAATCCATCTTCATCCCAGGTTCTCTGAAAAGGACTTTCAAATGTTATAATGCCTCTCAGTCCTCCTTTTCCGTTGTCAATATACAATATACATGGCGTTACAAACCATCCATAACTTGCTGTCACCTTAACACTCATTTTTTTCGCAGTATAATTTTGAGTAATATTGATTGGTACTGCAATGGGACCGAAATCCCCGGTGGTATTGGGGCTTCCTGTAATGTTCTGGTTGATCTGCAATTCTTCTTTGGGGAGATCCGTTAATTGAACCCCGTAAATCTGTGCCCAATATTCGAGTAACTCCTTTGTAGCAGCTTTAGGATTCGGCATATTGTGAGGTCTCTCTGCTTTCCTCGGATCTACCGGAGCTGTAAGAATCTGACCTTTTGAAACAGCTGAAGATAAGCGGTGTAATTTTGCAGGTTCGGGAATCATGAATTCAAACATGGTACGCTTACCATAATTGTAGATCTGATTCTTCATCTTTTTATCAATCCATCGGTAAACTCCGGTAATATGTTTGGGTGATGTGTCAGAGCTGTCCGTATTGGTTACTTTCCCACGGTTATCGAACTCATGAACATTGGTTTCGGTGTATTCCTTAATGATCTTCTGAACCCTTTCTTCGGAAATTTTTGTAAGGACTTTTTCCATTGCTTTTTCCGTAATTTCCTGAGACTTCATTACTGCCTGCCTGGTGCTGTCATGCTGCGCTGTATTATTCGCATAATCGGCTCCGATCTCAAACTTATTGGTTAATCCGTCAAAACTATATCTTGTATGGGCATTAAAAGCTTGTTGCCTTTCAAGTTCTTTTGCAACTTCGGTTTGCATATCTGCTCTTGAAGTCTTTCCCGTATCAGACGTTTTTTCCGTTTCCTGAGATTTTGAAGTCGTATCTATTATTTCAGAATAGTCTCTTGCAACAGATGATTTGTGCCTCAGTTCGCTCGCCATGACATTCTCAATATTAGAAACTTCTCCCGGAACGTATGCATGGACACTCTGAACAACTTTCATATAATCGGCAACCCCTAATCTCTTAATTCCAAAATGTTTTCTTTTAGAACTCCCTTTTTGGGATCCTGCATCTGGAGAAGCAGCCCCTTTCAGAATAAGCTTCCCGGTATAAACTTCCTTATTGCCTAGACGGGACAGCTCCATATAAGCCTCTCTTCCATTTGAAAAAATTACTTCTATTAAAAGTTTATTGATATTTTGAAATTTATTAATCAAACTTGTAGGGAAAATAATTTTATCATCCGATACCGTGATATTGCTGTACTTTTCTTCAACATGGCCCAAATCAGTATCTGCACTTATTTTAGCATTGGACACATTCCATGACGTATCTTCAACTTCAAAAGAAAAGTCAGCAAAAGATCTGGCTTCCGAATAGATCGAATAATAATTATAAGCTACAAATGAATAGGCGAGAGGTGTTTTTGACGTATTATTTACTATAGGAATCGATGCACCGCCTACATTTACATACTGTTCCTGTTGTAATCTTCCATTTTCGATTGCAGTTTGAGATTCTGAAGAAATTTCTCGCTCTACTGTATCTATTGCTTTTTGAAAAGTATCAACATGCTGGTTGGTCTGAAAGGTATTTGCTCCAATTTCCGAAATAATTTTAGACTTTGCTTCGGGAGTACTTTTTGAAAGTTTTACAAAATCTGAGCTTAAAAAGATTTCAACAAATAAATCAAAAGATTTTGGAGAAAGATTTTGCTGTAGATATCTCGAACTGAGTTCCTCAAAGTAATTAAATTCAAATGGCCGTACCACAAATTCTTTTAAAGATTCATATAGCTTTTCTTTTTCTTCTTCTGAAGTTTCCGGAGTGATTCTCTTTTCAACAGCCAATACTTTCCTTTCAAATAGCTGTAATGCCTCTCCGTAAGTTTTCAGATAGTCTGAATAGGCATTTTCATAGGCTTCGTTTTTACCTTTATTATAATCTTCTTGTAGGCTTTGTAACTCAGATTTTAGTTGTATTAAAGACTCTTTTCTATAAGTCGCCTTACTTACGACCAAGTTTTTTTCGGCCTGGGCAATAAGCCTTTGTTGTGCGATGTTTCCAATGTTATCCTCGGAAGTTGATCTCGAAGTATCTGATGTAATTGCATTCAAACCGTTATCTTCAGAAAAGAGATATGTCGGAAGTACAATCTTACCAATCAGCGCATTTTCTAAAGGTTTCTTCTCTCCGTTTGCTTTTATGACATCTTCATCAATCTCCATATGCTGGGCAAATCCAATATGAAGAGCTTTCAGGACATGACCAATCGCTTCTTTCGTATAGAAGTCTTTTTGGATAACAACCTGGAAAATAAAATTATTCCAAAGAGTTTGGAATATCTCCAAGCCTTTACTGTTTAATTCTTTACTACCAAGATCAATTAAGTTTCCATAAAAAGTTTTAGTAAACTTAAAATGAAAGTCGTCAAGTTTTTCATTTTTTGAGATTTTTCTTCCGATGATCAAAAGTTGTCCAAAGTCGCTGGTTTCAACTTCCTTTTCAGTTTTAAAGCTGGTATTTTCAAACTGACGCGCAACTTGAGACAATACATTTAATTTTAAGTTTTTTCCTGCATCATTTGCAATAGCTTCATCAAAAAGCCCTTTTACTCCGGAAGGTCTATGAATAAATCCTAAATTTCTTCTTTTTGTTTCTGTAAGTTGTGGATTTCTTAGGCTTACGAATCTGAAAAGCGTCTGTGACGCATTGTTGTTTGTAGACATTTGTGTAAATTTGTTTTGGTTTTATATAGGTTAAAATTTGAAGGCTCTTTTTATTAGAGTGGACTTCAGGTTTTAGCCTTATTTTTTAGGTGGTTCAGACTAACAATGTCCACCGTAATTTTTAAAATCCAATTTCATTTCCTTTTTTCTATAATGCAAATATCTATCGGCGTAGCGTCAAAACTCGTCGCATTAAATTTTTTTTTAATATTTTTTCAACTGATATATGTCGTGATTTTATTATTGAAGAAAGATAGCAACAGGCAGCGACAGAACTCGTCGTATTATATTTATCTAAAAGCTTAAATTTTTTTTACTTTCGTAAGAATCAATTAATATCTGTTGTAGTAATTAATTTATAAAAGAAGTATTCTTATATTAGTCTCAGAAGACGATAATTCAACACAAAATGGATAAAGGAAAAAAAATAGGCTACAGTTCTCCACTGAGATTTTATTGGGATGAACTTTATAAAAATCAAAAAAAACTTACTCCTGAATTTTCGGATGATATTATTCTCTCATTATTGAGATACAATATCCTACACTCTCCTCTTTTACCAGGTGAAAGCTTTGAAAAAAGAGATTTATTAATAACTGGATTAGAATTATGGTTACAAGATTCTAAAGCAGACTTACTGCATATTTTCTTTTTAGAAAAATATTTACAGGAATTTCTTGAGAACACCAATTTATCGGATATAGACGGAATAAGAAAATATCTTTATGATAATGGCGAAAAGAAACAAATTACTTACACTAAAACAAAAGGAGATACAAATTGCGTTTATTATTCTTTTGGACTACATATTCCTAATGAAAGAAACGGTTATGCTTTTGCCCTGACTTTATTTGAAAATAATACTTTAGAATTATATTTCTCGCATGGCAAAAGTAATGGTGTTATGTCAGACATATTTTACAAGGATTTAAATAATAAGCGAGATTTACAATCAGTTACATTGTCAAAAATGTTCCGGCTGGCTATCAACACAATTGCATATATGAAATGTTTTCCTGAATGTGTAGTAGATGGTGTTCCTAAAATTTCATTTCCGAGAGGTGAAGATAGATCAGATAATAATGTAGTTTTTAAAATGTCTGATAAAATCTATGATGAAAGGAACTACCAAATTTCTAAAATACCACACTTCAGAAAAGGATATTTTAGATTATTAAATTCCGATTATTATACTCATAAAAAAGGACAATTAATTTATATTTCTGAAACGATGGTAAAAGGAAAAGCTAAAACTGTTTCAAAGTCTGACAATATTGAAAAATTTGATTAGTAATTAGTCTCACAAAACGATTATATTTAAAAGAATATAAATTTTATTTTCGGCATGACCACCCAGCAACATTCGGAAGTCCTTACTTTTCAAACCCCTTCCGGAAGAATTCCAGCGATTACGGAAGATGGCGTTATCAAAGCGAAAAGCATCCGTTACGCCCGTTCAGAAAGATATAAAAGGCCTGTTCCTGTAGATGTAGGCTGGCATGAAATTCCGGAGAAGACACCGGTCTGTCCACAGCACATCAGTCCGCTGCTCGAAAGGCTGATCCAGAAAACCGAGGTAGATCAATTTGAGCCTGATGAATCGCCACAGTTCTTAACCGTTACCCGACCGGAATATATCGGTGAAGATGAAAAGCTTCCGGTTATAGTCTGGATCCACGGCGGATCTTATGAAATAGGCTGCGGAGATCTGCCAACTTCCGATCCTGCAGTTTGGGTTAAGGAACAGCAGGTGATTGTCGTTTCCGTTTCGTACCGTCTTGGACTGTTCGGTTTCCTGGGCGGGAGTGAAGAACGGCCTGCCAATTTAGGTTTGTTTGATATCATTGAATCTTTACGCTGGATCGGAAAAAACATCCTGAGTTTTGGAGGAGATCCTGAAAATGTTACCCTGTTCGGGCAGTCTTCGGGAGGTGATGCAATTGCCCATCTGATGATCTCCGAAGGTGTGGACCGATTGTTCCGAAGAGCCATTATTCACAGTGCACCGCTCGGTTTCAGACTCAAAAGACAGAAAATGTCGCTGGAGTTTTTTCGCAGGACCGAATTTTTAAAAGATGAAAAAGATCCTTTAAAAATGGTGGATGAATATGTAAATTTCCTGCCTTCATTCCGGAAGTACGGTTTAAAAACCGCTATGCCTTTCTGTACGCAATACGGTTTTGCCCCATTATGTACGGAAGAGGAAAGCCTTTCCCAATGGAAGAAAAATGCAAAAAAATATGATGTGCTGATCGGATCCAATCAGGATGAAACTGCTTTTTATGTGAAGACCGCGCAGGAAGGACTGTATACTTATCTCCATAACAGAATTCTCAACAGCATCGTCCGCAAAACCACGGAATCCATTTATGAAAAACCTGCTGACATTTTTGCCAGGAATTACGCGGATGGCGGAGGAAATATCTATCGGTTTACTATTAAATCCACTTTAAAAGGAAATTATATCGGTGCGTCGCATTGTGTCGATCTTCCGTTGATTTTTGAAAATGAAGAAGCTTGGAAAGATTCGGAATTGCTCAAAGAAGTTCCTTGGAAGTATATTCAGGAAAACGGGAGAAAGCTCCGGGCTCTTTGGGCTGAGTTTGCGGCAACCGGGAAAATATCCGATCATTCGGAACGGCCGGAAATTCTTGAACTCCGAAAAGTTTAGTTTAAAAAATTTAATCCGCAAGCGGTTTAAAAAAGATCGCTCCACAGGAAATCAGATCTAACTTGCTGAAATGCAAATCAAAACTGAAAATCCTCCGGAGCGACAATAGAGTCAAGTAATAAATAAATTCGACTATATTTAATTTTATTTCAATGAGTTAATACGAAAAAACGATTTTTAATAATTCTAGATTTTAAAAGATTCGTTTTTACCCATTAACAGAGAATATTGATTGAGACTTTAAGGCGCTCGGCAGGAAAAACTCCCAGCTTCCGACATCCTTCTTCCAGCCTATTAATCTTTTATTGTTCTTCCAGCCATACGCTGACATTTCCGGCAGGTACAGGGAAATTTCCCCATCCGTTCTCATCAATGGTCACTTTATCTTCGGATCTTCCCAATGCGTCGTAGAAAGTTTTTCCGATGTATCTTTCGCCCATTTCCATCGGCTTTTCATAAGCATTTTTATTACTCAGCACCACCGCACAGCCGGAATGTTCTTCGTCCCCTAAGCGCACCCAGCCTAAGCAATTAGCATCCTCAAAATAATCCCTCTGTTCACCGTAAGCATGGTCTTTTCTGGCTTTCAGCAGTTCTTCGATGCCATCTACTTTATTCAGGAATATTTCCTGGTCGCTGCCTTCTTTATCTTTGTCTACATAATGAGCGCCGTACAGGTCAGGATAAAAAATACACGGATAGCCATCTATTCTTAAAAGAATTAAAGCGTAAGCCAACGGCTTGAACCATTCTTCCACCGGGGCCTCCAGATCCTGCAATGGCTGGGTGTCGTGATTATCCACCAGGGTTACCGAATGCAGAGGATCTTCCTGGGTTAAGGTTTCATCAAAAATCCTGCGGAGGTCATACGAGCCGCCTTCATTTGAAGCAGTGTGGAAATTGTGATGAAGCGAGCTGTCGAAAAGGCTCATACAGCCTTCCGTAGCGGCAATGTATTTTTGGAGCAGCGGAAGGCGTCCCGGAGCCCAGTATTCCCCGACTGCAAAAATGTTCTGGCCGGTGTTGGAGCGAAGCATCGTAAGCCATTCCTTATAAAATTCGTAGGAAATATGTTTTACGGCATCAAGACGTACGCCATAGAATTCCGTTTGGTCAAAATACCATTTGCCCCATTTATTCAGCTCTTCCCTTACAAAAGGATTCCGGTGCTCGATATCGTTGAACATCAGGTAGTCGTAATTGCCTTTTTCATCATCAATCATTTCTTCCCAGCTGTCGCCATATTCCGATTTGATCATATAAATGTGGGAATCCATTCCCTCCGCGTAATCTACCCCGGTAAAGCAGGTGAAATTCCATTCGAAATCGGAATATTTCTTATTCCTTCCCGGAAATGTAAATTTTGTATACGACTGGATCTCGAATTCATCGGAAATGATTTTTTCACGGTCATTCTCATCCACTTTTACCACTTTAAAAGTCTCCAGCTCATCGCCGCCACCTTTATGGTTCAGTACGATGTCCACGATTGTTTTGATATTGTGTTCCTTCAGGGCGCTGATTGCCTTTAGATATTCTTCTCTGGTACCGTATTTTGTGGCTACTGTTCCTTTTTGGTCGAATTCTCCGAGATCGTAAAGGTCATAGGTATCGTAACCAGTAGAATCTTTTCCGCCTGCCGCTTTATAAGCCGGTGGGAACCAGACGGAGGTAATGCCGAGACCGGCTAAATATTCTGCATCATTTTGTGCCTGCTTCCACAGCTTTCCATCTCCTTCGGAGTACCAATGGAAGAATTGAATCATCGTTTCATTCATAAAATTGTAAATTTGGTTACTACAATTTAGTGAAAAAAAACGGATTATCGGTCATCGAATTCTTCGAACGGGATTTTCAGCTGTACGGAAACCTGCTTTTTTTCTTCCGTATTCAGATGGGAGAGGGACAGTCCTAACAGGCGTACGGGTTTGTCAAAAGGCCTGAGTTCCCATAATTTCTTGCCGGTTTTAAGATACTGTTCCGGTAAAGAGAAATAATCTTCCTGCGTTATGCTCCGGGTATACAGGGAAAAATCTTTGTACTTGATTTTCAGGGTTAAGGTTCTTCCCAGGATGTTATTTTTCTGCAGGCGGCTGTGAAGTTCTTCGCTCAGGCTTTCTAGTTTTTCGTTGACCTGCTGCTCTTCAAAAAGGTCTTCGGAAAAAGTCCTTTCCACGGCAACGCTTTTCTGGATTCGGTGCGGTTTTACTTCCGAAGTATGGATCCCGCGGACTACGTTGTAATAATGTGCTCCTGATTTCCCGAACAGTCTCGTTAAATCTTCAATGGATCTTTTCTTCAGGTCTTTGCCCTTGTAAATACCTAAACTGAACATTTTATTGGCCGTCACTTTTCCGACGCCGTAAAATTTTTCTACCGGAAGCTCTTCTAGGAAAGTCTCGATTTTGTCGGGATGGATGGTTTTCTGTCCGTTCGGCTTGTTGATGTCGGAAGCTACTTTGGCAAGGAATTTATTTACGGAAATCCCGGCAGAAGCGGTAAGTCCGGTTTTCTCAAAGATTTTCCTGCGGATTTCCTTCGCAATGAGATTGGCAGATTCCATTCCTTTTTTGTTTTCCGTAACGTCGAGGTACGCTTCATCCAGCGACAGCGGTTCTACCAGGTCAGTATACTCGTAGAAGATTTCCCTGATCTGCCTGGAAACTTCCTTATATCGGGGAAAACGCGGTGGAACAAAAATAAGATCGGGACATTTCTGCTTGGCCGTCTTACTGGGCATGGCAGAACGTACCCCGAATTTTCTTGCTTCATAGCTGGCTGCTGCGACCACACCGCGGTGCTGGCCACCGACAGCGATAGCTTTTCCTTTCAGTGCAGGATTGTCATGCTGCTCCACGGAGGCATAGAAGGCGTCCATATCGACGTGAATGATTTTGCGGGTGGGAAAAGGAGAATCCATACCGCAAAGATATGGATTCCTGTTAGAGTTTAAAGTTCAAGGTTTTTTATATTCAAGGTTAAATATACCTCAGTTTTATTTTTAAATCTTCGCTTTATTTCAATAGTTTGTTGATAGTTACCTGGATTTCCGGATCGTCCGGAGTGATAGCGTAATATTTGGCAATAGCGGATTTTTGGTCAATTACCATATATCTCGGGATCCAGTTGAGGTCCACATAATTATTAAAATCGTTTTTCCACCCGGAAGAAAACCAGTAGTTTTCTTTCCCTTTCATTTCAAATCGTTCCAGGCTTCTGTCAAAACCTTCTTTGGAACGGTCTAGTGAAAGGAATACAAAATCAATATTTTTATTGTTCTCTTCCAGTTCTTTGGCTTTCGGAAGCGCATTCAGGCAATCCCTGCACCATCCGGCCCAGAAATCGATGACCAGCACTTTGCCTTTATGCTGATCCAGGATCTGCTGAATGGTCACTGTTTTTCCTTCTTCATTTTCCAGTTTCTGCGCTAGGGCTTCTTTGGAAAAGCCTGTTTTCAGGACCTTTGGGGTCTGCTGCGAACAGCCTAATCCGAAAATTCCCATCATCAATAATAACAACAGTTTTTTCATGTTCAAAAAAATTATTTATGCAAATCTAGGTCATAAAAGGGAATGCAAAACCACTTTTTATGAAATACTAAAAATCCGTGAGATTGAGGATTTCTATTAAGAGCGTTGATTCAATATTGTTTAATTTATTTAACAAAGAAAAAACGGGAGAAAAGTAGCGGCATTTTCATTAATAGAATAGAAAGCAATATTATTGCATGCTTAAGCGGTCAGTTAAAAAACTTCCAACATCCGGCTTCCCTCTTCCAACGCTTTAATAATTTTTCACCAGACCTTTAACCAGGGCAATCACATTCGGCATGGCTTTATTGGCTGCATTCAAGACTTCTTCATGGGAAACGGAGAAAGCGATATCAGGACCTCCGAGATCGGTAATTACCGAAACACAGAAAACATCCATTCCCATGTGTTTGGCAACAATCACTTCCGGAACGGTGCTCATGCCCACCATATCGCCGCCGATCGCCTTGATCATGCCATATTCTGCCGGGGTTTCAAACGTAGGGCCCTGAAGCGCCACATAAACACCTTTATGAATTTGGATCGCATTTTCAGCAGCAGCTTGTTCGGCAACGGCAATCATTTTCCGGTTGTACGGTTCACTCATATCTACGAAACGGGGACCAAAGGCATCAATATTCTTGCCACGCAACGGATGTTCGGGCATCATGTTGATGTGGTCTTTCACGATGGCAATATCACCAATACTATAATCAGGGTTAATGCCGCCGGAAGCATTGGAGAGGATGAGGTTTTTAATGCCCAGCAGATGAAAGACCCGTATCGGGAACACTACCGCTTCTATAGAATGGCCTTCGTAATAGTGGAAACGGCCGCTCATCATGAGGACTTTTTTGCCTTCCAGCATTCCGAAGATCAGTTTTCCGCCGTGCCCGGCAACGGTAGTTTGTGGGAAATTCGGGATCTTGTGATATTCCAGAACGTGGATGGCTTTCACTTCATCCTGCAGTTTCCCCAGTCCTGAACCCAGGACAACAGCAAAATCGGGAGTTTCTTTAATACTGCTTTTAATGAACTCAGCGGTCTGCTTAATTTTTTCTAACATAATCTAAGATGATTTGGTTGAATTCTTCCTTTTTATCAATGATGACATTGATCGGCCAGTAGTAGACAATATCCCGAAGATAGTCAAAACTTTTAAGACGCACGTAGTCTTTTTCGGTAGTTAATATTAATTTATATTCACCTAACTTCTTGTATTCGGCAACGATGTTTTTGATATCCGCTTCCGTGAAATTATGGTGGTCCCTGAATTTTAGATGCTTCACCCTCTGCGAAAATTTCGCCAGGTGGGTTAGCAGAGGCTTCGGATTGGCAATTCCCGTAATGAGAAGGATGTCGTAATAATTCAGGTTGTTGTCCGGCAGCATTTTCTCCCTTCCGTACACGTTTTCATCGTATCCGATGGAGGAGAAGAATACTTTCTGGGTACGGTCCGGCCGTATCCTTGAAATATAATACTGCTTGGTTTCTTCCGTAAGCTCATCGGGACATTTGCTCACCATGATGATATCCGCTCTTTTGGAACCTGCCCTGGATTCCCTCAGGTCACCGCCGGGAAGCAGATGGTCTTTGAAATAAGGATCGTTAAAATCCGTCATCAGGATATTGAATCCTGCTTTGATGGCGCGGTGCTGCATGGCATCGTCCAACACCAGAACATCCAGGTCCATATCGCTGATCACTTTTCGCGCGCCGGGAACCCGTTCTTCGGAGACAGCAATCACGAAACGGTTTTTGAAACGTTCAAAAAGCTGCATGGCTTCATCGCCTACCGTTTTATAGTTGCTTTCATAATTCGTTACGGCATAGCCTTTGGTCAGCCTGCCGTAGCCGCGGGAAAGCACGCCGGTTCTATAGTGTTTGGATAAAAACTGGGCGAGATACATGACCATCGGCGATTTTCCGCTTCCGCCCACAGAAAGGTTTCCGACACAGATGATCGGAGTCTTGAATTTCGTCGATTTAAAAAGTCCCAGATCATACATGGTATTCCGGATACCCGTTACCAAATGATAACCTAAGGAAAAAGGATAGAGGTACCATCTTTTCATACCCTGCAAAAATAGGAAATTTCACATGGATTTGAATCAATATGGTAGCTACTTTTCCATATTTATTTAAAAAATCCAAGCTTGATTATCATTAAATTACAGTATTTTTGCAGACTTATTTTATTGCAATGAGATATTTCATTGAATTTTCCTACAACGGCAAGAATTATTTCGGCTACCAGATCCAGCCGAATGCCATCTCTGTGCAGGAAGAAATGGAAAAAGCACTTTCCACGATTTTACGGGAAAATATTAAAACAACGGGAGCAGGAAGGACGGATACCGGCGTTCATGCCAAAAAGATCTTTGCCCATTTCGATACGGAAAAAGTACTGGATCAGGATCTTCCGAGAAAGCTCAACAGTTTTCTTCCGGCAGATATTTCCGTGAAAAGGATTTTCCCGGTGCAGGATGATTTTCACGCCAGGTTTGATGCGACTTTCCGGACATACGAATATTATATTTCCCTGGAGAAAAACCCGTTTACTGAAGAATCGTCGTGGCAGCACTGGCGCAGGCCGCTGGATGTCAGCAGAATGAATGAAGCCTGTAAGATTTTATTCGAATATGAAGATTTTACCAGTTTTGCCAAACTTCATACCGACAACAAAACCAACCTCTGCAAAATATACAGGGCAGAATGGGAGCAGAACGGAAGCGAACTGAAATTCACCGTTTCCGCCAACCGTTTTCTGCGGAATATGGTAAGGGCCATCGTCGGCACCATGGTGGAAATAGGTGCCGGAAAGCTGAAACCTGAAGATCTGCGAAAGGTGATCGAAGATAAGCACCGCAATTCTGCAGGAACTTCTGCGCCGGCACATGGACTGTACCTGGTGGATGTAGGCTACGAATTTGACTGATTTACATTTAATAATACAAAAAAAACTATTACCATGATTGGAATTTTTATTTTTATTGCTGCTTACCGCTATTATGCAGGCCTTGCAGAACGGTTTGGAAAAACAAAATGGCATTACGGCCTTTTAGCTTTAGGGATTTACCTGGGAACCCAGTTTGTTTTTGCATTTTCTTACGGAATCTACAAAGGCATTACGGATCCTGCTTCTCTGGATGACAATAACTATATGGGATTTTCAGCATTAAATCTGGTAAGCTGGCTCATTTCGGTAGCTGCAGTCTGGGGATTCTACAAGGTTCTGGAAAGTAAATTCCGGAAAGAAAGCCTCAAAAAGCCGGCAATACAGATCGAGGAGATCGGAAAAAAGGAACTGTAGAAGAATCGGTGACCTGGGGAAACCAGGTCACCGATACATCAATTACTTAAATCTGATAATTTTTAAAAGCTGGCAAAAGAAACCTCCTTCATCCGGTTTCGCCTTCCAGCCCGTTAATTTAATACTACTTCGAACTGATACCATTAATCACAAAGCAGATATTTATCTGTCTCATAAATAACAGTCATTACAAATTTTCATCACGAATTCATCCTGGGGTAAAGCCTGACAATTTAGAAAGTCTTATTTTTGCATAGAATTTTATCTCATTCTTTTCTTCAATTCGTACAATGAAAAAACAAGATACCTGGGGGATCGTGAAGCGGCTGTTCTTTATCGGAATGAAGTTCCGTTCGTGGTTCATCCTTACCTTAATTATCTCCGTTATACTCGCCATCGTTTCAACGTACCGGCCCTACCTCACGATGGAGGTGGTGGATAACGACATTACCCGGCTGAAAGATAAGGCACTGATGATGAAGAATATCTATCTGCTGGTAGGCTTGGTGTGTGCCGAAACCATTCTCAACTTTTTCCTCGTCTACTTCTCCAATTTTATTTCGCAGAATGTGATCCGGGACATCCGGGAAAGGTTGTATAATAAGCTGATTTATTTTAAAACCTCGTTTTTCGATAAAACACCGATCGGTCAGCTGGTAACCAGGGCGGTAGGAGATGTGGAAACTATTGCTACCGTATATACCGACGGTTTCCTGATGGTATTCGGGGATGTTCTGAGAATCATCTTCGTGCTGGTTATGATGTTTAGCACGAATGTTCACCTGAGTTACATTACGCTGGCGATTTTGCCATTGATGGTGGTAATCACTCGGTTTTTTCAGAAAAGACTGAAGAAAGCATTCGGGGATGAAAGAAACTGGACGTCTAACCAGAACTCTTTTGTTCAGGAAAGGCTGGCGGGAATGCCGATCATTCAGGTATTCAACCGCCAGGAATCTGAGTTTAAAAAGTTTGATGACATCAACATTACCTTAAAAAGTGCCTTGCTGAGGACCGTTTTCATATTTTCGCTGTTCTTTCCTGTGGTAGAACTTATTTCCTCGCTCTTCATCGGATTTATCCTGTTTTATGGAGGATACATTACGATAAGCGCGGGGGTGGTAATTGCTTTTATCCAGTATATTTCGATGCTGATCCGGCCTTTACGGCAGATTGCAGACCGTTTTAACAATATTCAGCGCGGTATTGTAGGCGCGGAAAGGGTATTGGGATTAATGGATGAAGACAATGCCATGATCAATGAAGGAACGGTACAGAAAGACCATTTCGATGGAAAGATCGAATTTAAAAATGTGCATTTTGCCTACGACGAAAAGCAGGAGGTATTAAAAGGAATTGATTTTACTGTAAATCCGGGAGAAACAGTGGCCATTGTAGGAGCTACCGGAGCCGGGAAATCGACGATCATCAGTTTGATTACCAGATTGTACGATATTAATTCCGGACATATCTTAATTGATAATGTGGATCTGAAAGATTATGAGCTTTATAATTTGAGAAGCCACATCGGCGTGGTGTTGCAGGATGTGTTTCTGTTCCACGGCAGTATTTTCGAGAATCTTTCATTTGGGGATGAAAGCATTACGCTGGAAAAAATAAAAGCGGGAGCAAGAGAAATTGAGGTTGACCAGTTTATTGACCAGCTTCCGGGCGGCTATGATTATGTGGTAAGCGAAAGGGGATCGTCGATTTCTCTGGGACAGCGGCAGTTGCTATCGTTCCTAAGGGCTTATTTATCCGATCCGAAGATCCTTATTTTAGATGAAGCAACCTCTTCCATCGATCATGAAAGTGAAAAACTCATCCAGCGGGCCACGGAAAAAATCACCAAAAACAGGACTTCCATTATCATTGCCCACCGGCTTTCCACTATTGAAAAAGCGGATAAGATCATCGTGATGGAACACGGTAAGATTGTGGAAGAGGGGAAACACCTTGAGCTTTTGGATAAAAACGGTTATTATTCAACCTTATACAAAGCCCAGCTGAAGCATGAAACAGAACTGGAAGAAGAAGAAAGCAATAAATAATTGTTCTGAATAAAAAATATGGGTTAAAATCATTGCCGATTTTAATCCATTTTAGTTTAGCTCAAATGTCATTGATATTAAATAATGATGTGGGCAGAAACATCCAGGCTTCCTCTTGCGGCTTATTAAGCTTTCATTTTTCTTTAATCTTATAATTCTTTTTAAGGAGGTCCAGAAATTCCTCTTTGGAAATCCCTTTTTTGGAAGTAAAGCGGATATTTACCATGTCTTCGTCGGTAATATGGTGATTTGTACCATAGAGATAGTCCAGCAGGTACTGAAGCTGATAATGATCTGTTTTCAGGTTGTAAATCTTATCATCCTGAATATTTGCTTCAAGACTTATCGCATCACCGGGAAGCAGAAAAGCTTCCTGTTCGATCCTGATGCTGTAATATGAAGTATGAGCGGTAAAAGGCGGTGTAAAAAAGAGGATCACAAACGGAACAACAATCGCAAACAGCATGTTCCATAGGGCATGATACAGCAGGCTGTACAGAATATTCAGCCGTACCCGGATATAGCTTAAAATAAATCCACCCGACAGCTGGGAAATGATGACCAGTGGGGATAAAGCATAGAATTTCCAAGAGTCGTTTACATAATTGCCCAGATGAACGAAACCGAATGCCACGGCGGAAAAATATACCAGGTACGGGAAAATCCGGTTCCACTTTTCACGGCTGATAAAACGGGAAAAGAGCTGGTGATACCTGAGCGAATATCTGAAAAGAATTTCTTCAAGCAGCGGCGCCGTAATGACGGCCAGCAAAAACAGGTTTAATAAGGTAAGATTGCTTAAGGGATAGGCTTCCTGAACGGTGATAACATTCTCCACCAGATAATTGCAGGGGAA
This sequence comes from Chryseobacterium sp. sg2396, assembly GCF_042610505.1. Lineage (NCBI taxonomy): Bacteria > Pseudomonadati > Bacteroidota > Flavobacteriia > Flavobacteriales > Weeksellaceae > Chryseobacterium > Chryseobacterium sp. sg2396. Next base: position 44,978 of record NZ_JBHGAQ010000020.1, read on the forward strand.
TACAATAATAAAATGCAGTATGACTTCAATAAGCAACAGGTTAAAAATCAGCAAGAATCTGTTTTTGGGAGAAATATGGATTTGGTCATCATTGGGTTTCTGTATAAAATGCCATAATCCGGCAGCGTCATTTTTCAGGCGGAGAAAGTAATTCACAGTAATTTTTTACAATATGTTTTAAAGCAAAGCAAATTGTTACAATCTTTTTTAAACTGAAGAAAAAAGACTTATTGGTTTACAGGACAAATATTTTACAGCCATCAGAAATTGATCCTTTATAATAAACCGGAAGATTTACCAATTTATTGTAAGGCTACAGAAAAAATTAAACAGCATCGAAAAGTATTATTTAAAGAACGCTTAGAAGGCAGTATTCATCAGTTATACAGCTGAATCTGAAAACTTAGATTCTGGTTAAAATGCATGGATTTTTAAAAATATTTTTCATTATGGCAAATAAATTAAGTAAATATTGATAAAACCTTATGTTGATTGTAAATAAATTGCTAACTTTATTCTGGAATTAAACGATACCCCTAAACTTTGGTAGGGTGTTTGATGTAAATAAGTACTTTTTAATTAAAATATCCAAAATAGATGAAAAATATCCAAGACGAATTTGAGGTTTTTAAAGATGAACTGAGAAAATTAAATATCGAAGTACAGAAAGTGGTTAAAGTGGGGAACGGCAGTATGGATTTCCACGAAGTCTTTTATAAGTCGCCACGGTATGAAGATGTGAAGAGCGTGTATGTTCAGCGACATAATCTGGACAATATTCTGGCAAAATTTAAGCAAGCCTATCATTAAAATAAAAGCGCGGTACAGATTTCTTAACCGCGTTTGTTTTTCTATTCAATTTTTATTGACCGTTATCAGATCTGCCCGGAAAGATTTCCGGAATTAACGTAACTTTTTAATGTCTTATTTCTCCCGACAAGCAAAGGCTTGAGATCAATGTTCCGTAATATAAGACCAGATTCAGTACCAAATACTTCATTTCAATTTCACGGATATTTTTCCGGTTGATGAAGACTACACCCTGTCTGATTAGAATAACTACTGATATCAGTACGCTAATGAACGATACCCCCATAATTCCGCTCACCATTATTTCATATCCATCAAATGCGTAATTAAATTCCCTGAAAAAGAAATGCTGAAGACTGAAAATGATGATAAAAAGATAAATACAGGACTGGATTTTACACAGGGTTAACGCTTTCACTTCAATTTATATTTAAATATTACAGAATCCCCGTTTACCGATACCAGCATCGAATCAAAATACTTTTTATGATCAAAGCCGGTCATAAATTCGGAAGCGTAGGCTTTCACTGCATCGATATCAACCGGGCTGCTGTCCTGCTGCATGGCTTCCATTCTGAAATGCTCCAGTTTGGAGATCCGGTGGTGCTTAAGATCCCGGAAATACCAAAGGGTATCCACGGTTTCACTAAGATCCATATCGAGGTGGTACCTTTTATTCAGCTGCATTATGAGTTCAGCGGTTTTCTGGCTCGGCTTATAGCGGGGCATTCTTATCATTCCCCAGGTAAAAGGATTGAGGTAAACCACCATAGGCAGCATAACCAGCAAAATAAAAACGGCAGTATAAAATTTTTTCATTCGATAAATAAAAAACCGCTCTAAGATAGAACGGTTTTATGGATATTCAAATTTTTTTTCTAAAATCGATATCCCAAAGACAACCCGGTCCGGAACCCTGCCCATGGGCCGTCCACATTTACCTTGGCTCCGCTGGAATTGGTTTCCACCGTGTAATTCACATAAGGAATATCCAGATCTTCAATTTCTTTTTTCAGTCTTGCCTGCATATCCGGTGTCAATACCACATCACTGGTCAGGATAAAATCACCCTGGCCTTTTCCGTAATGCGCACCGGCAATCCACAGATCCAGAACCAAATTCCGGCTTCGCGTAAGGAAAAACTGTGCACCGATCATCAGCCCGCCGCTGTTCCCATGAGCACTCCCGTTTCCTTTCAGCGGAATTTCATACGTAATCCCGTTAAAGTTATAATCATAATAAAAGTCGAAGGTATTAGAAGTAACTTTGGAATACCGGTAATACGGGGCGATGTAAAATCCTTTTCCATATCCGGCACCCAGGTAAAAACGCGGTTCGATAGTAAAATTGAAGGATTTAACTTCAAGATTCTGAAGTCTTTTCTCATCCTTATCATTTAAAAATGAATTGATGAAAGGCACTTTCCCTTCAGGCATGGTTCCAAATCCCATATTAACGGAGAACCACTGCGTGAAAGCCCGTTCGTAAGAAAGGTTGATATTTCTGAATGCATATGCGGTAACATTCGTTTTGATAATGTTCATCTTATCCGAAGTTTCAGGAGCCGAAATTTCCTGTGCGGATATTCCAGAGAACATAAAGCATGGAAACAGAAGGAAGTATTTTTTCATGATTCATATATTTAAGGGTATTATTGAAACAAAAGCAAAAAACGGGCAAATAATTGTTAAAATCCTATTCATAAAGCAAAATTAATAATCTCTGTTAAATTAGAGGTTGGTCCGCCGGAAGTTGAGTTGATGTCGGATGTAATATTTTCTGTTCCCTACATGTCTTATTTCATATTATTAAAAGTTCGGAAATGAAAAAAACTTTATGTTCTGCGTTTTTTCTCTGTGGGATCTTCGCTTTCTCACAGGAAACTGCAAAGAGTGATACCATGAGTGTAAAAACGGCGGAAATCCGGGAAGTTATTGTAAAGGCACAGCGCAAAAAACAAATGGCTGACCGTGCCGTCTATACGTTTGATAAAGAAGCCATAGAAAAAGCCCGTTATGCAAAAGACCTGATACAGACTTTGCCTGAGCTTCAGCTGGATCCCATAACCAATACGCTGAAAAGCACGAAAGGCGGAACGACTCTGTTTTTGATCAACGGGATTGAAGCCACCGATATGCAGATCCGGAGTGTGGCACCGGCTGAGGTGGTAAAAGTGGAGTACTACGATATTCCTCCTGCAAGATGGGCTACGAGGGCGGATATTGTGGTTAACCTGATTACCCGTTCTACCGAAACAGGCTATGTCTTCGGTACCGATATAAGCTCTGCACTGGATACAGGTTTCGTAAACGGTTCGGCATATGCCAATTTCACCAAGGGAAAGAATAATTTTGGACTGGAATATTCCATCAACCTCCGTGATTACAACAACCGTAAGGTCCACAGTATTTATGATTACCAGCTGAATGGCAGTCATTACAGGACCGATGAAAACAAAGTCGATCATTTCGGGTACACTTCCCAGAATGTGGCGTTGAGATATACCCGGATGGTTCCGGATCATTATGCTTTTCAGGCAAAAATGGATGTGGATATTTATAATGGCTTCATCAAAGGAAAGGGCGGAAGTATTTTTACGAAAGACAGTTTTACGGAAGAACATGCGATGTTTAAAAACGGATCTTCAGGATATGCCACTCCGACCCTGGATCTTTATTTTTCCAAAAACATCGGCAAGAAAGATGAGTTAAGTATCAATGCAGTAGGGTCCAGCTTTACAACTGAAACTTCAGAGTTTGCCAAAGAATGGGTCATCTCTTCCGGAGCTTCCGTTTACGACAACGATATGAACCTGCGGACCAGACAGACCGGTATGGTAGGAGAACTGGCTCATGTCCATACTTTTGAGGCGGGAAAACTTTCTTCAGGATACCGGATTTCCAACACATCGATTTCCAACGATCTTCAGAATCTAGCCGGTTTTTCGGAATACAGTGTCAATTATCTGGAACAGTATTTTTATACGGAATTTTCTGGAAAAGTAAAACAATTCAGCTATCGCTTAGGAGCCGGGCTTACAAATATCCACAACAAGAGTGCGGAAAATACTTTCGATCAGTGGGCCTTTACGCCCAAGATTATTTTAGGATACCAGCTGAAAGATAACCAAAGCCTCCGTTTTACCGGCAGCTATAAGCCGGTAAGTCCTTGGAGCATCGCTCTGAGCAGCAATATCGTACAGATGGCCCCGAATATTGTACAGCGTGGAAACCCTTTCCTGAAATCCCAGCAGATCTTTGCCAATAATTTCACCTATTCGTTTAATAATAAGCATTTTGATTTCAACGCCAATCTTTTTTACCAGTATACGGACCGTATCATCAACCAGTATTATGTAGCGGATGAAAATTTCGGCTACGCGCTGACCTATGAAAATGCGAAAAACGCACAAAGGTTCGGGATTCAGCTTTCGGGTTCCTACAAACCATTCGGTAACAGCCTTCTGGTGGTAAAATTAAACCTGACTCCGGCTACTGAAACCGTCAGGACAAGCAGTGGTGCTTTAATCAAGAATAATTACCTGGGCAATAATCTGGTACTGTCTTCCGAATATAAATCCTTCAGCATTCAGTACCAACTGAACATTCCGGTATATACGCTGAATGGTGCCTTTTTGAGTACCAACGAAAACCAGAATCATGTTTTTGCCAGCTATAAAAAGAAAGAATGGACGTTTACGACAGGCATGTACTGGATCGGAATGCCTTCGGAATATAAAACCAAAAGTCTTCCGGAAAGTCTTGTAAATTACAGCCGTGTTAACCGTATTATGAACAATAAATCCATGTTCGTACTTGGCTTCAGTTATGATTTCTCAAAAGGCAAAAAGACGGAACTGAATAAGAAACTGAACAATTATACGGCTCCTGCTGCTACTTTTTAATCTGGCTTTTACCGTTTATTTATTTTCATGTTTAAATATTTAAAAGAGACTGTCCAAACTTTTCGGACAGTCTTTTCATTATCTTCAGCAATATTAATTTTATTTTTTAATAAACTTTGACGTTTCCGGCTTCTGGCTGTTTTTTCCGGATACTTCAATAAAGTAAGAGGCAGCAGGGAGATCGGACACCTGTACTTTTCCGGATCGGATGTCAGAGGTTTTAATCAGTTTTCCGTCCACGCTGTAAATTTTTGCTGTTGAATACGGGGCGGCCTGCCCTTTAAATTCGATAAAATCCTGAACCGGGTTCGGGTATAGCTGCAAACCTGCTTTTTTCACAGCGATTTCTCCTGTGGCAAGGAATGCTGAACTTAGTGCCTGCGCCCCGTTGGTGGTTTGGTTATTGATATTGGCGATCGGAATATTTACAACCGTCTGAATTGTGGTCAGCAACGGGAATTTCTTCGTGCTGTTGTAATAAGAATATGAAGTGTTGGTAATGGTTCCGATAGGGACAAGAAAACTTGTATCGCTAGGTAAATGCAGGTTAAATGTCTGAACCGATTTTACCCTTAATACATTGGTAAAGGTAGCCGTCCCCAGAATAAGTGTTCCTGAAGCATTGGGATTAATCGTAATGGTTCCTTTACAAAGACCGCTGGCAGCAGTGGAAGTAAATGTTCCCTGCGCCTGATCAGTTTCCGTAGTAGTGGTATATTGGGTAGGATAGCTGATGTACGTCCCGTTGTTGGCCGATAAATTCAGCGTAGCATCAGGTGTTACCAATCCGGTAATTTCAAGCTTGGAAGCACTTTGCTTATAATATACGGTATTACCGCTGCCCGTCATTTTCAACGTGGATCCTGGGAAAGTTGAAACTTCGCTGGCCGTGGGAGTAGAATAGGCTGTTGTAGCAGATCCGGCAAATGTAAGCGAACCGTTATTAAAGGTGGTATTGGCTCCTGTAGCAGAATTATCCGGGGTTCCGATAACGCCGAGATAAGCAACCGATTCGCCGGATACAGGATCATTAAATGCTTTCGTAATCGTAGTTTGCGCCGATAGAATACCTGCCGATGCCAACAAAAAGAGTAGAGGATATTTCATATATTTTTTTGTTTAAAGATAAGCAAAAATGGCACCGGGATATCCAGGTATTTTACGAATTTTGCACCGGTAGGTAATTGAATCACGTTTTGATGAATTATTTTTTTTATATATTTCCTTTGCAGGACTGGGTTTTAAAGCCGGATGACCGCGTTGGGCTGATCATTTTCAGATAAATTAAAAATTTTCCCTAATTTCTGGGAAGCATTTACAAAGGCAATAAAAGCACAGAGCCCGGAAATTTCCTGATCGGTAAAATATTCACGGAGCATATTAAAATGAGCCGGCAGGATGGATTTATGGTCTTTGCATAAAAGTTCGGCAAATGCTACGGCTACGGAAATTTTTATCTGTGATGCATTAAAGTCGGGTTTACCGGCTTTTACCATACAATATTCACAGCCGTTTTCAAAAGCCATCGCCCGGCGGATCTGTTCGAGCATAATCTTGTCCGTGTTTGTTTCTGCCCAAAGTGTTTCTTCGAGAATATTCCACTGTTTCAGGATGGTGGGATTGTGGCCGATCAGTTTTTCAAAAGGGGAGTTTCCATTTTCTGAGAAAGGTATCGTTGTCATATCTATTTTTTTAAGGATACAAAATTCATTAATACTCTGTCAACCTGAAAACGGATTTAATGGTTAAATTTTTAAATTTGCATTGAATTAATTGTAAATTAAATATTTTTCAGTGAAAATAATATTGGATGATTACGATTACCGGATTTTAAAGATCCTGAATGAAAATTCCCGGTTAAGTTATGCCGAAATAGGGCGTAAAATTTCCCTGTCTCAATCGGCGACCAAAGAGAGGGTACAGAATCTTATTGATAATGGAGTTATTAAGCAGTTTACCGTAGAGGTCGATTATGAAAAACTGGGCTATTCGCTGAAAGTGGTGATTAGTCTGAAATTTAAGAATGATGAATTCCGCAGGTTTATCGATGATGTGCACCGGTTTCCGGAAATCCTCAGCTGCAAAAGGGTAACAGGCGAATCCTGCCTGATCACGGAATGTGTGCTGAAAGACAGCCGGCACCTGGAGCAGCTTATCGATCGATTAACTTCCTACGGGATTCCAACCACAGCGATCCAGCTTTCCGAAATTAAAACGAGACCTTTCCTTGTGTAATATTTAACTTAACTCGAAATAAACAGGCTGGAATAAGGAAGCTGGATGCCGGAAGGTTTTAAGTAATCCATCCCACGGATTTTTTCCAGGCTTCCATTTCTTCGTTTCTTTGCTTCAGATCTGCCGGAGGATGCTGGTTTTCTTTCCGGGCGCGGTTTCTGATACTGGCAGTTTGGTCTTCCAGTGAATTCAGGCCGAGTGATTTTCTTCTCTCGTTCACTTTATTCAGATCATCATAAATATTCGGGCTCAACTTACCGTTTTCGTTCCAGTCGAATTGGGTTCCGTATAATTGCGGTCGTCCTTCGAAAACGGCAATCCGGTCGGATAAATAGGCGGTATTTATTCTCTCAGCATGGGTTTCAGGAGTCGAATCTTCCAGCAGCTTCAGGCATTTCCTCATGAAATCCGGTCGGGCGATGGCATGTTGGATAACGAGCCAGGCAGCTTCAGAAGCTTCTTTGCCTACTTTTTCAGTGGTAGGATAGCCGATATGATCGATGATTTCATCCAGTATTTCGGCATTTTTATGATGAAGAGCCTGCATTTCTCCATGATAGCCGTTTCCGAGTTCTCCGTTCCCGATCAACCGATCCCGGAGTTCAAGATCTGCATTTTTAAGACCGATTATTTTTTTGGCGATGCTTTTAAAATCCATAAAGTGAAGAGAATGTTAATCCTGATAAAAGTTTTCCCTGCGTACGGCATACATCAGCTCATCCTGCAATTCGCCATTTTTGATAAGTGTCTTCTCAAAATGTGCTTCCCGTACAAATCCGTTTTTTTCCAGGACTTTCTGGGATGCTGTATTGCTGCCGAACGGGCGTGCAAAAATACGGTCGATGTCATTATAATTCCGGAAAGCAAAATCCAGGGCCTGCCGGATGGCCCGGCTGATGATTCCCATTCCCCAGAAAGGTTCTCCCAGCCAGTAGCCGAGCTCTGCGTTCTTCCGGTGAATGTCGTGTTGAGGATGGATCCCGATACCACCAGCGGCTTCGCCGTCTACTTCAATGGCAAAGATATGGGCAGAACCGGGTTGAGTAGCAAATTCAATAAACGACATTCCGTCAGCTTCCGAATAAGGATGCGGAAACATATCGGTCATATTTTTTGCGATGCTTAAATTATTGGCATATTTAACGAGGCTTTTGAGATCTTCCTTTTTCCAGGCTCTCAGTTTGAATTCTTTTTCCATATCAATTTTCTGTAAAGGCAAATGTAGGAAATCTAAACGTCCTGCCTTTTTAACAGTGAAATAAATTTCTGCCGGATGTTTCTGCGGATCTACTCGTTATTAACCAGCCTTTAAAACAAAAATTTGAAACGGCTATGGCTAAATCTGTAAAATTCACAGTTTTCAAGGGTGATTTTTCAACTAAATTTATTGTTTAGGGCAGGCTGATTTTATTCAATAACTAATTTTACATAGGTTTTGCCATCTTCGCCTTCCATTTCGATGTTATACACCCTTTTACCGATAACGGTTTTTAAAAACTCACGGAGATCTTCCGGATCGCCGGCAAATTCAAGACTCAGATGTTGTGATTCAATCCTGTCAGGATTGATAAAGCCGGAAATGTACAGGTTGAACCGATCCAACAGGTCTTCCAAAGGATATTGGGAATCTTCGTCTTCTTCCAGTTCCAGACTGAGCGCGGTGACATATGTGTTTTCTTCCGTATTTCTGTAAATGTAATGATCTATGGATTCATACCCAGAAGTATCGTATTTTTCAAGAGTGACAGATCTGATATTTTTCATTTTAAGATATTTAATTTAACGAAAGAACAAGAATAGGATAGGAATTCAAATACAATTTACTTTCAAAATAAAAGCAAGATCATTTGATATTTAAGATCAGCAGTATTAATAATCAGCATCCAGCTTCCTTCTTCCAGCCTTATATCAATAAAAATTTTCCAGTTCCAGTTTTTTGATCCGGGCAACAATAGCTCCTCTGGTTCTTCCGAGGTGGTCGGCGATTTCCTTAATCGGGCAGCCTTCGCTGAACATTCCGGCCAGTTCATCATCTTCATCCTGGGTCCAGGGCTTGTAGGCTCCTTCGTGGGTCGTCCGGATCTGTTCTACGGAATAGGTTTTCTCTTTTTTATTTCTATTCTTTTCAGCACCGGCAAAAGTATTTTTCTTCGGTAGCTCTTCATCTTCATTTTTCACTTTTACAACATGAATGTGCGGTGATTCTGAATTAAAGGTATCCGGCAGCAACGTTTCAGGAATGAAAAGATCGGTTTTGGCCCTCGTTACGGCAACGTACAGCAGATTGATCTCTTCGTTGAGCTTAGGAATGCTCAGTTCAAAATTCTGGCGGTCTTCCTTTAGTTTATCCAGCCTTTTTTCGGAGATAAAATCATTTACCAATTCAACGGAATCGTATTCCATGCCTTTGCAGCGGTGAACGGTAGAGAAAATCATGTCTGCTTCCTCTTTGTTGTTGTTCCCGACATGTCTTTTCTTGATGGTGTTGATGATTTCCGGGACTTCGTTTTCGTATTCTTTAATAATTTCGACCATCAGGGAAAGCTGCACGTCTTCCGTCTTTTCGATATAATCTTCCAGCTCGGCAAGGTCTTTCATGGAACGGATCAGTTCATCCTTGATGAGATGGCGTTTGTTGCTGTACAGATTCAATACATCATAAAGCGATGCACCGTCATCGGCGTAGGTATAGGAACTGATATTCCCTTCAAAATAAATCTGTCTGGATCTTTTGTTTTCCGTTACGTATTCGATGGCTTTGAGCAGCAGCCCGAGATTGGTTCTCGCCAGGGTTGCTCTTGTTTTTATTTCTTTGCTGTCGCCTGCTCCTGTGATGGAAACAGAGGTTTTAAAGTTTTCATCAAGATGGCTTTTCAGTTCCAGTATTTCCGAAGCCAACCCGGCAATATCCTGCCCGAACCGGAAGCTGGTGGACAGATGATGGGTCGTAAAGTCTGCTTTCTCCAGGGAATTCACGGCGTACCGCCAGCTGTAGATCTGCTGATGGGTATCGCCGACGATTACTTTTACGGCTTTCTGTTTAAAGAAAAGATCCAGCATCGCCGGGGAAGCATCCTGGCCTTCATCAAAGAGGATATAATCATAACCGAGTTCCGGATTCAGCAGCTGGAATTTCTTCAGGTAAAAGTCGTGGGTCACCTCGATTTCCCCTTTGTCCATCTTGCTCAGCAACAGTCTGGTCTGGGCAATGATGTAATCGTAGAATGTTGAAACGAATGCTCTGGCTTTCGGGTCGGTAACGGTATCCAGGTAATTCAGGTCCTGGACCTTCCGTTGGTCGCTGTTGCAGAAATAAGCGATGCATTTGTTGATGTGATTGGCGACAATATATTCGGCGTGTTTTTCTCCATTGCCTTGTAGGTTCAGAAGTGCGGCAATCTCATGGGTTTTGTAGCCTTGTGCCCGTACTTTGTAATTGTGCTTAAAAACAATATGCCGGAAAGCCAGCGAATGGGCGGTTTCCACCTTTACCTGCTGAAGTCCTTTATCGGCAAATTTTTTGGCTGCTTCGATCCGCACCGCTTTGTTGAATACCAGATAGAGGATTCTGCTTCCGGCCGGGCGTGTCGCGGCATACTCGATAACGGTGGTGGTTTTTCCCGATCCGGCGACGGCATTGATCTTGATATTTCCGGAAGAGTTGATAATGTCCTGCTGCTCCTGTGTAAATTTCATCGGTTGTGTGTTTTGTTGTTTATTCCATAAATTCTTCATTGATAAAGTTATATCCGTTGGCCATCAGCATTTTCAGGTATTCTTCAAAACTATCGGCGATGACCGTAAATTCATCCGGGTCGTGGACAAACCGGACAATCTGGCCTTTTGTTCCTTTTTCCGACGGACTGAAATCGATGAACAGCTGAGAGGTTCCGCCGTTGTTCATACAGTCTGAAAAATGAAGCCAATTCAGGCTCTTTGCAGTACCCGTAATTTTTTCATCAATGTCTACTCCTTCATATTTTCCTTCGATATAATCGGCGTAATATCTGAATGCCAGATCATGATTTTCAATAATTTCACCGGAAGACAGCAGGTAATAAGGATATTCTTCCATATCGGAACCAAGAAAGTAGAATGCTATTTTCTCTCCCTCATATTCCTTCCAGTAGGTACCGTCCACATATTTCAGAAGATCGATCAGTGCATCCGGAATTTCAGGATAAAGCTCTTTCAACTTTTGAATGTTTTCTTCGGCAATGCCATGTTTTATCNCGTCCACATATTTCAGAAGATCGATCAGTGCATCCGGAATTTCAGGATAAAGCTCTTTCAACTTTTGAATGTTTTCTTCGGCAATGCCATGTTTTATCTTTTCAAAATATTCCCAGCTCTCTTTTCCCTGGTTTTCGTAATACGCTTTTTTCAGTCCGGCAATATACTGTTCTGCGATAGGATTCATTTTTTTATTTTAAATGTACGGAATTCTTTTCTGGTGAGTTTTAAAATATCTTTTTACGTAGCCCGGTGAAAAGAATTATTTTGTAAGTTGTATAAATTCAGGATCGTTAAAAAGATTCTGTAGCTCCGGGAAGCTGCGGGCATCTTCTTTCAGGGCAGGTTCCAGCTCAAAAGTTGTCTTTAATAATTCGATACATTCGGCTGTTTTTCCCTGGCTGTTTTTCATGATGGCCATCTGGTAATAGTTCCAGGAGAACGGCTGTACTGTATTGAGTTGGCCATACAGCTGTATGGCTTCGTCATATTTCCCGATTCCTTTTAAATAAAGGCCTTTGTTGTACTTAAGCTGATACTTTGCTTCCTCACCCGATTCATTTTCTATGATGTCAAACTGCTTCAGCGCCTCTTCTTCAGGGAGCATATACATGGTATCTACCATGAGCTGAATGGTGACGTGTTCTGAATAATATTTTTTAAACAGTTCCCTTACAGACCTTACGGCATCCTCGATACGGTTTTCGTTCTGATAAAACTGAATAATAAATATCAGCGCATTGCGATTCTGGGGATCATTTGCCAGGACATCTTTTATATTCAGTATAAATTTATGTTCATCGATTTTACCTTCCTGAAAGAGTTCGAACACAAAGTCTACCTTATTTTCCAGAATCTGTGGATGTGCAGGCTCTAGTTCCAGCGCTTTATTGGTAAAGAATAATGCCTTTTCGGTGTCATTCTTCAGCCCGTAAAGTTTTCCTTTATTGGCATAGGCTAGCGTTGCATTTTCATCCAGTTCTATAGCTTTGTCGAAGAGCTCCAGTGCATTGTCAAGATCGCCTCTGTCCATCTGGTACGCCCCATATCCGATATAACGGTCGATCTGGTCCTGGTCCGTATTTCCTTTTGTGTGCTCAGGATTGGGCGTAATTTTTATTTCTGAAATAAATCCGCTGTCCAGATCCGCCTGAAAATCATTGACCATTTGTGTGTTTTTTTCCTGTAATGCCACGATGATTTCTTCCGACTGCTTTCTGCTCAGCCCTTCTTTGAACAGTTCATGCCGAACCACCTCATACCGGTGATTGTTCTGAAAATATAACTGCTGTGCATGATCCAGGATTTTTGTCCGATAGGCTTCGCTGTTGAAAAGATTTTTATCTATTCCCTGATCCTGGGGAGATGAGGTCTTCAGTTTCTCACCGGAAATTTCCTTTACTTTTTCAAGGATAACGTTTATCTGCTCATCATTCAACCCTGCCTTTTTCATTTCATAAACCGCAATATTCGGATTCATGTCATTTTCTTTCAGCTTCCATAAGACCAGCGCGCAGATTTGGTTCTGAAACTCTACCGAGATGAATTTTGAATTTTCGATGCCTGTATTTTCCTGTTTTTTCTTTTTGAAAAAATCGAATAGTCCCATTGGTTTTTAAGTTTTATTTAAAAAAAATTACGGTAATCGCTTGGTGAAGTTTACCTGAATTCTATGTGATGAAGAATGAATCATAGTTTTAAGTGAAAAGTAAATGAAGTTTAACTAAGGTTTTAGCTTTCCTTTTCAAATCGGAAACCCTGCGATTGCAGATACTCATCGAGATCGACCTCGAAAGGAAGATAGAATCCGTTGTCCAGATCATAGACCAGGCTGCTTGAGTCCGAAGCTTCCAGGAAGCCCAGGATTTTTGAACGGGTCTGCTCTTTCGCTTTTTTCCAGCACTGCCTCAGGAATTCATGCTCCAGTCCGGACTGGTTTTCCCAGTAGTTGGAAAGGTCGGGAAGGCCGTTTCTGTCCGTGCGGGAGTCGTATGAAAAATCATTTTCGTCCAATACTTTTTTGCAAAGCTCCTGCAGATCCAGGTAAGTGTACTCTGCGAATCCATGCTCTTTCAGATGAAGTTCTGCGATATGTACGGTTTTGTCTGGTGCATAATAGGCGTAATTCGGCATGGCGAAAAGGAAGCTTAAAGGGCTGGCTGCGTAATAATACAGGCCGATAACCTCGATCTTCAGGCCGTCTTCCCTGAATTTTTCTGGATTGTTTAACACGGATACCAAAAAATCGATGACGGTCTGTTCCCTCGGAAATAGAATGTTTTCCTGGAAGGCTTGATCCATTTTCGCCTCTAAATTCTTCATTGTCGATTCGTTTTTAAAACTCTAAAAATAGGAAAAGGCTTCGGAAATACGGCATGCAGATTTAGATTATAGTTGATTTTGTTTTAGAGCATGTTTTTAACATTAAGAAATTAAGGTATTTTTAGTTTTAAAAACCAACTTATTGGCTGTAGTTTTATTTATTTAATTTATTGAAATTGAAATTCAAGCAAAAAGATTGCGTGGTGAAAAAGTTAAGAATAAACAAAGTTTGTTTAAATTCAGAAAATTAAGAGGAAAAGAGATGATGGAAATTCTCTGAATTTAAATTTAAACAAACTCTTAAAATGATTTCCTATCCAGATCGGTGATCAGTAATGCATTGTCCTTCCGTAGCTTTTCGATTACCTTTTCCGTTTCGGTGGGAGCCGGATTCTGTTCCAGCTGTTTAAATTCATTGGTGGTAAGGCCTACGAGCTGTAAGAAGGAAACTTCCCCGTGTGGCGTATCTATTTTTCCGAGTTCGGGATCAAGGGTAAAGGACAATGCAGTGATGTCGGTGTTATACCCGATCCGGATCGGGCCGTTGGCGGGAATCAGGTGGTATTCTTCAAACCATTTCCCGGACTGGAAAACGTACCGCGCCAGATTCTGAAGAAGATTGCATACCCAATGGATGTTGTCGTCTTCCTTTTCCATCTTCAGCCGGAAAGTCAGCTCAAACCCAAATTTACTGAATTCCCCACCTACACTTTTTTCATTGTAATAGAGTTCGGAAAATCCGTAGGTTACAAAGTGGAAATGTTTTTCCTGCTTTTCGCTTTTATAGACACTGATGCCATCCAGCGGGTCGTTACCGCCTGTCACATAATGGAGTGGTGGTGCAAAATGGAGCGGTTCCTGATCCGGGTAAATCTTTTCCAGTTCCTGATCAATGCATTCCCAGCCGACGGCATCGTCTTCGGTAAATTGTTTTCTGTATTCTTCGGTGTTCATTGGTGTGGATTTTTGAAGAATTAAGATACAGAAAATTTGGAGTTACCTGGTATTTAATTTATCAATTTCATCAATTGCGTCGGGCTTTAGCCCGATGTGTAAATCATAATTTCAAATTGGCTTTAGCCGAAATGTACTGTAGGTTTCGGCTAAAGCCACTCATTATCCGGCATAGGGTAAATGGGCTAAAGCCCATTTCTATTGATATTTGAATGTTATACTTACATTAAACACACTTTAAATATCAACTTTATTAATGATAAACCGCTCATATTCGAGCGGCTGTATTTTATCATGCCGTAAAATGGAAAGGAATCATTGCCTGGTTCAGGATTAATCTTTACCGATCGTATATTTTTACTTCATTCTATTGAGTTCGGTGGCGCTGTAAAGTCCTCCGATGGCTTCGAAAACCTCATCCTGATCTTTTTTATCGGACCATCCTTTTCCGGCAAGTTCTTTTCTTATTTCCTCCTCCGATTTATTTTTAAACGCATGGTAACAGGCAAAATCCACGACTTCGGCAGGTATTCTTTCAAGGACATATTTCGTAAGCACCATTATTATTTTAAGATAAGTGAAAAGGCCGGTTAATCCCAACTGAATAATCCAGCTGATGATCCAGCCGATCCAGCCCAGATTGACTTTATTTACCGTAAACCCCTGAGAAAACCGAATCTTTAAAAAGCTCAGAAATCCGATTCTTTCCAGATTGTTCTCACGAAGAATTATTTCATACTGAAAATACTGGCTCGAGGCATAAATCAGTATGATCATTGCGGCTAATACGTACTGAAGCTTTCTAAAATCGGTATAATTTGAAAATTTTATTAAATATTTCATGGCAAACCCAATTGCGGTTGCTACAAGAAATTCAAACAAGATGATGAGGTACACTCCTTTTACGGAAAGATATGCTAGGGTAAATCCCAGAATAAGTGAAACGAATAAACCGCCGATTAAGGGAATCGTAAGATCGGGAGTTTTTGTCTGAGCTGGTTTTGGCAGAGTATCCGGAATGATGTAGTCGTCCCAGTTGTTCTTTCTTTCCGCCTCTTTTTCCAATTCCTGCAGTGCTTCCTGATCGAACGTTTTTAAAGTTTCCTGGTACGCGTAGATAAATAACTTTACTCTTTTCGAGTTTTTGCCGGCATCCCAGATCTCGTTCCCCAAAGATTCGCTTTTTACAGCAATGTTGCCTTCTTTGTATGTTGCGGTAACGATTTCCGTCCAGCGTTCATTCATCCAGCCGGCTTCCTTGCGTTTTGCTTCGATAGTAAAGTCGTCTTTATAAACGACGTCCCACCCAAGTTTTTCAAATGCTTTTTCCGCAACTGCAATAAAAATGATCTCATTAACCGATGTCTTAAATTCTTCTTTGTATTTTGGCGAAAAGCTGATCCGGTGCTTTCTGGGAATTGTTTCTTCGTAATTTTTGAAATTTTTGTCCATTGATGATCTGAAAATGGTTGATCAGTTTGATTTTACCTGCAAATGTAATAAAATAGGGGTTTTATGAAGAAAGATATTGTGAAATAATCATGGACTAATTTTGTCTATCTTTCCATTTAATGTTGAATAAACGAGATATTTGCGCCAGTGAAAGAAAGCATCAATATTTTGTTCTAAATTTTCTTTTCCCGAACATAAAAGAAATTCCCAGTACTAAAATTCCGAGCAGAATGCACAGAATAATCGTTAAGTTTCTATTTTCTGTTTTCAGGTCTTCGTATCTGGACTCAGCCAGGTCGGCTTTTCGTTTTAGTTTTTTAATATAAATATCCGGCTTGTTTGTTTCCAATTCAAAGTCTTCTATAAAAGGCTTTACAACGGCATATTCATCCTGAATCAGATATTCTTTCTCCAAATCCTGTAAAATTTTCAGTTCGTCTTTCGTAACGTTTTTCAGAGGTCTGGTATAGGTGCAGAATTCAGAGTAGAGTAGGCCGGTATCGGGTTCAATATAACCGAAAATCAGATATTCGATATTTTTTTCATAAAACAGATCGCATGACCTGAGCGGGGATGAAAAAAGGACAGCCTCTCTTTTGTAAAATTCTCCGTAAGCCTCCGACTTGTAAATTTTCCCGATCTGTATTTTGCTGAGGTAATCATGTGAGGTCTTGAACCCCGAAGGAATCTGAACAATATCATTCACTTTTCCGGTAAACACAAAATCTGCATGTTTAAAGGATTCCTGAATGCTCATGTTCTCGCATTTGCATCCGGATAATTTTGCTGCAATCAGAAATGATAGGATAAGAAATTTTATTTTCATGGGTGTTTCAGAGGGATGCGTAAGGGCATACGGTTACATTTTCTTTTTCATCAAAGGCAACTGCATCACATCGATTTTCCCTTTCTTATTGGGATAATACAATGATTTTCCATCGAGAATAAAAAATTCGTCCCGGATGTTGTCTTCATATGCGGCGATATCTTCGATTTCAAACTCGAAGACATTGGAATCATTATTAGCCTTATTGAAAATAAGGTAGTTGCTGAGATTGTGGGTCCTGAAACCGAGCTGTGAAAAATCTTTTTTGGAAACACTTACGGAATTTTCCTTATTAAGGATATTTTGCCTATCTATATACGGAGCCCTGCCGCTGCTTTTTACATAAGGCGACTTCAGGATATTGATATAATTTGCTTTTTTATCAAAATAAACGGTTGCCATTTTGAAGCCGTTGCTTACCGTATTTCCGGAATCATCCTTTTTCGGAATGTAGCTGATCTTAATGGTAATGGAATCCGAATTGTTTCTGGATTCTTTCATTTTTACTTTGGCAAATTCTTTCCTGAGGTCGGGATTTAGCAGAACCTTGTTTCCGGAAAGCTTCCAATGGCCCTCATATATTTTTCCATAATAGTTGTAGATGAAAGTGGAGTCCGGTTTCAATTCAATATAACTTGCTGCCGGGTTGAGTCTGTTGAGAAGTCCTTCACCATATATTCCTGCAATGTCTTTTGTTTGAGAATGAAAAACAGAAGCCATTAATAGTAAAGCAACTGAAAGAATGGTTTTCATGATTTTAACTGATGTTTAAAAAGGTAAAAATAAATAAAATATCATGGTTTTCTGCCAAAATACATTCCAAATAACACTTACAGCCATCATAGAGGCTGTCCGTTCAGATCCGTCGTCAGCACTTCGCTCATATAATCAAAGAAAGGGCGCATGGCAAGAAAGGTGAGGACTGCTTCTTTCGCAAAATCATCCGAAAAAACTTCCTGGTCGGTAAATGGCCGCATGACCACGTACTGCTTTTTCCGGATGAGATTAATGGCGGGATGGTTCTTATCGAAACCTCTGGGTGCTGTTTTCACGGCGTCGCCTTTTATTTCTTGAAAATAGTTGATAAAAGTCTGGTCTGAACTGATCTTATCAATTTCCGCGGTGCTGATTTCAAATTCTTTACGGATGCGGAGCAGGTCTTTGGCATCCGGTCCCCAGAATCCACCGCCCACAAAGCTGTTGCCGGATTCCAGATGGATGTAATAGCCTCCTCTCAGCATCGGTTTCAGGCGGGAATACCCGGCTCCGAAATGGGTTTTGTACGGTGTCTGGTCCTTGGAAAAACGGACATCCCGGTAAATCCGGTATATATGGATGCCGTTTACCCGATCATGCTGTTGAAGTTCAGCATAAATCTGATCGAAAAGCACTTTGTTTTCTTTTACTACTGCATCATATTCCGTTTTGTGGGCGGCAAACCATTGGCGGGTGTTGTTTCTTTCGAGCTGTTTGAGGAATTCAAAGGCTTTTTTCATCTTGATGATTTTTAACAAAATTAAATATTTTACGAACAAATTACTATCCATGAAATCAGATCAGATGGCGAGCACTGAAAGACGGGTGTTCTAACTTCCAATAAACCCGTCAGGTTTCTATTGCAGTATATACTCACAACAGCGTCGGACTTTAATCCAATGAGATTAAAACGGTTTACCAATAGGTTTCAGCTAAAATTAGGGTAAGTTTCCACTAAAGCCGGATCATTAGGCATTACAGGGTAAATGGGCTTCCTTCGACAGGCTCAGGATGACAATGCCATTTTTTTCTATTGATGTGATATTCATTAGTTCAAATTTCTAAAATTGAATTTACCTGATCTTCAATTTCTTTCTTTTCTAAAATCTTTTCATCATACCTTATCTCATACTTTGTTTTTTTCCAGAAGGGGAAAAAGATCAGGCCTGAACTTCCGATGTCGACAAGTGTAGCATCGGGATATTCAATTTCTACCGTTGTCTTAAATACTGTATTTCCTTTTAGGTAGTTGGCTGTTCTGATTCTGTTGGTCAATAAATCGAAAGCCTGGACGATTCCGTCTTCTAAATTTCCGAATTCTTCACTGAAATGCGTGTGATGGGAACCGTAGCCCACTACCAATTCCCCAAAAGTCGTTGAAACCCAGAATTCTGAATTTTTAAGGGCCAAAGATTCGGTTCCGTCTTCGTCTTTTGAATACTCAACCCTATCTCCTAATTTTTCAATAAGGACCTTTTTGATTTCTTCAAATTTCTTTTGGTTACGGTTCATGTTTTAATTGAGGTTGAAGTTCGGGTTTAAGATTTAAAAGGTTTCGGTAAGTTGCATTAGCAAGAAGCTTTCACTATTTCGTATCAAACCTGATTCTCTTAATCCATCTTTTTGAATCGGTATGGATTTTATCCCGTCCGTGCAGCATTAAATCGTTTCTGAATAAGATCAGGTCACCCTTTTCCAGCTTAATTTCGAAGGAAAGGCTTTTGAAGAGCTTATCGAGTTTATTTAATTCATCAATTTCTATTGCCTCAAGTCTGGAAAAAGATTCCATCGTAATCCGGTCGTAGCAGAGGGCATAGTTTCCGTCTTCAAACGATAAAATACTTTTCTGCTGGCTTCCGAATTTCCATTTTTTACCCAGCATTTTCAGCTTTTCGTCTTCGGTAAGGTGCTTCAAAAGGCTGCTCAACAGCATAAAGGTATTGGTACCCTGACCTTTTTCATCCGGCTCCACGCACAATAGGCCTATCGTATTGGGAATGGTATCGAAATCGGCACAATCAGTATGTAGTGGAAAGGCTAAATTGGAATTGGCAATAGAGGTGAAAAAATTATTATGGCGGACAATGGTTACGTCAAAAACCGATTTTCCGTTTTTATTCCGTCTTTCGTTTAACGCGGTTCCCAACCGGCTGATGAATAATTGCAGTTCTTCGTCGGACAGAGGGAAATTTTTTATAACCAGCGGATATCCCTGCTGCAGGTCTTCTTTGATGGTAGCCTCATTGGGATGTTCTCCCCACTGATAACTAATTAACAAGCCTGGTTCTTCCATCGATTACGATAATCATTGCTCCGTCCTGCCCATGCTTAGGAAAATTACTAATTTTTTCTTCCATATCGGTGATAATAAGGTAGTCATCATATTCGCCTTTTTCAATGACATAATAAGTACAGGCTATTTTTTCGATAAAATCTTCCCACTTTAGTTCTACATTGGCGGGAATATTCGTCTGTTCATGGATTTTATCGATCAGTTGCCCGATTGAGGATGAATTTTCATCGATATCGACTTCAATCATTTTCGGAAATTCGTCGTGTTCAATGGATAATTCCGGTTTTAATTCGATTTTCATTTTAAGAAGATTAATTTTTAGGCAGCTAAACTAAGAAAAATCAGCTTAAAGTAAGAAGGGGAATGAAAAATAAAATGATATGAAGGAGATCTACATTTATATTAAAATACAGGTGAAATCTTGCGGATTGAAAATTTATAGAGCCGGTAAAAGATGCTGAGGTTAGTTTTGGAGTGAAGGACAAGAGCTTGGAAACTCTCGCCAATAGGAAAATACAACAGCGGATCCAGGGGCACGGAACGATCTATACATCTCGGTTTGATGCGAAATAGAATGTTCATTAAATCTCTTTATCCGTCATTGAGCCAGGAGCCTATTGCCTTTTTCAATTTGCTTATTAACCGGTTATTATTGCTTTTTCCGTCTGCCCCATGCAATGAAAGCAGCGACCAGGAAGATAAAGATATTGACACCGATATTTTTTCCTTCACCTCTTGAAATGTGGAAAATGCTTGCAACGACCATTAAGGCAATAATTCCGTAAGCCGTAAGAACAGTGAGTTTAGGTTGAATACGAAGTAATGTAGGCAAAACAATTCCTAATCCGCCTAATAAATCAAAAATTCCTGTGGTGAGAACAAGGCTGGGGTTTTCTTTGATCCAGGGAAACGGCAAATCTCCGGGGTTCGCTATTTTCATAAAGCCCACCCAGATAAAGGTAAGCGCTAAAAGATCCTGGGCAACCCACAGGATGATGTTTAATGGTTTTGATGTTTTTTGTTCTGTTGTCATAAATTGATCTTCTTTGATTTTGTAAAATTAATTACCTTTGCTTTCCAAATGATATTACTTCCTGTTTGGAAAGCACTATCCAAACGGAAAGTATATAAACTATAAAAGCGATGTTGTCCAAAGCCGGTTGCCCCAAAACAATGCTGTCCATCAAAGATGCTGTGGAAGCGATTGAAGGAAGATGGAAAGTCCTGATTCTGTTTGCATTGTCCGAAAAGCCGAAGCGCTTTAAGGAGATCTCTAAAGAAGTCAGCGGAATTACCGATAAAACCCTGTCCAAAGAATTGAAAAGCCTGGAAACCAACAAGCTGATCCGGAGGAAAGTGTATGATACGTTTCCGCCTAAAGTTGAGTATTCCATTACGCCACACGGTCTGTCGCTTGAAAAGGTGCTGGACGAGCTGCATTTCTGGGGGCTGTTGCACCGTCAGGAAGTCATTGGTAAATAGTTTCAGACGTTGTCGTTTGGTTTTTCTGCGGTCGGTTCACGACCGGATTATAACGGTTTGCGCCACTTGCAGGAAACCAAATGCAGTTTTCAGATGGCGTTATTTCGCAACGGTGATTGTCAGTTTGTTTTTATTTTGTTTGATGTGTACGTTTTTTCCTTTTTCAAAACCGAGCTTTTCAAGCCATTTCCCTTTGAGCCGTATTTCGGAGACCGTTATCATTCGGTTACTGCTTTTCTGATCGGTGGTGTTGATTTTAAGTGTTCTGGAATTTATCGTTTGTCGTATAATTGTATGACAAATATAGGGAAGACTTTCAAATTGTCAATCTTTTATATGACAAATTTGTCAGCGAATAAGCTGACATTTGGTTCATGACCAGAGACAAGCTGAAAATTGAATTAGGGAAACGCATTATCATGCTTCGCGGAAAGAAAGGCTGGAGCCAGTCTGATCTTGCCCGCGCCTGCAACAAAGACCGCCAGGCCATTGAAAAACTGGAAAACGGCAAAGTAAATCCTACGCTTTATACATTGCTGGAACTGGCCAACGCTTTGGAGGTTTCTTTACCGGAGCTGGTGGATCTGAGGTGATGTTTTGCTTCAAATTTCAAAATGAGTACGAGCCTGGAAACTCATGCCGGAAGAAGCCATTAACGGATACCTTCAGCGGAAAGTGTTCTCTCGCTGATATCCGCAGCCTGAAGGCTGTTAAGGGCCGATTTGTTGGAAGACGTCGTACTTCCGCCGATGATGTATAATTTATCGTTATAGATTTCCGCAGCGGCATGTCGTCTGGGAATCATATTGGAGGATAACTGGTGCAGTGTATTGGTCTCCGTATCGAAATAGGCCAGGAAAGCCTGATTATTGCTTCCTCCTGCAATAAAAATCTTATGACCGGATACCGCCAATGAATGACCCGATATTGCCAAAGGCATTTTATATTGCTCCGTCCAGAGATTTTTGTTGAGATCGTAAACATTGACCAGCCGGGAAGGCGTACCGTTGAAACCACCGATGATATACAGCTTATCCTTTATAATCTTGCCCCTTGTTTCCCTGGCTGTGGGCATATCGGGTAGGGGATGCCAGGTATCGGAAGCAATGTCATAGTATTGGAACCTGTTGGAAAATACAGTGGTGGCAGCATTATTCAGCCCGCTGCCGCCGAACACATATATTTTTCCGTTGTGGAGGGCAGAACCTGCATTTCCCGTATAAGCACGGTTCACCGCTCCTTTTGTGACCTTATTGGTTTCAAGGTCCAGGATTTCAAGGTGGCTGTTTCCCCAGCCGTTGAAAATATAGATTTCATGACCATCCGTCTCGGAATTACCGAATCTTCTGGGAAGCAACTTAGCATTGACGACACTCCAGCGGTTATTTTTAATGCTGTATTTCTCGATAAAAGTGGCATTGCCGTCATTGTCCCTATACCCGTTACTCACATAAATATTATCATCTGCAACAGCACTGCTAGTCCCTCCTCTGCGAACGGATAGATCCGACAGATGCTTAAAATTCAGGGTTTGCGCATTCGTAAAGAACAAGCCGGAAATGAAGAGGAGGAATGCTGTTTTTTTCAATGGCGGTAAGGTTTTGTTGAATTGATTTTTAAAGATAGGGAAAAAATAAGGAGTGTAAATTGCTGATGTTGGGTTTGTCGCGTGCTTTACGTAGAATAGTATTTCTGCTGAATATGGACAAGATGTCCGTTGAAGTATGGGAACTAGTCTGGAAACCTGCGCCGGCGTTAAAAGACTAGTTCTTGATCCGAAATAAAAGCAGTTCGTTTTCAGACAATAACTTACAGTCAAAATCAATCTCTTTCCAGATCTTCATTAATTTTTCCCGGGCAACAATGTTATCTGATACAACAACAATATGTTCTTCAAATTTCCATTGCGGTTTGCGAATTAAATCAAACTCCTTATCAATTCTTCTGGCTCCGGTAAGGATAGATAGATAATCTACGTCTTCAGAATTTACATATTTCCTGCGAAGAATATTCGCTTTGATTTTTTCGATCAGTGAATGGGTATAGTCCGGATTTTCTTCACCGTTTTCAAACAGGCTCATCAGGTAGTCATGATCGTTCATACGTTCTTTTCCTTCGTCAGTTTCGAAAAGCTTACAAATTTCTTCACTGAACCATTCCCTGGAACCCATTACCCGATACTCTTTTGTCTTCTTATCGTACACTACTGGTCCGGACCCGATAATCCATCCTCTTTCGTCATCGGGATCATATTCTTTGTGCGTCCAAAAATAGATCACCAGATCTTCGGTATCAAAATATCTGGAGATTTTAAAATCCGGGCTTATTTCTTTTTCGATAATCTGCTGAGCATAATCTGGATCGATCATAAATATTGATTTAGCTAACCTTCAATGATACTGAAAAATATTCTGTTGAAAATCAGAGGTGTGACGTTTGCACCAACATATTGGTTTTGGAACAACTGAACAGAAGAATATCCGAAAGCACCACCAGAAAACCCCGGATCACGGTTTCTGCAGGTATAGCTCCAGCTTCGCCATCATTTCGTCTTTCTCTTTCAGCATTCTTTCGTACAGGGCAATTTTTTCTTCGTGAAGTTGCAGTACTTTATCTATAGGATGGAACGAAGGATTATAATTGATTCCATTAAGTATGGAACCATTGTCAAAAGTATTGGAAATAATATTGACCGCCTGTTCGTCATCCATGTTTTCAATGGCTTCCACGGGAATTTTCAGAAGCTGCGCTATTTTTTCTAAAATATCCTGTTCCACGGTTTGTTTCTGTTCCAACAAAGAAACCTTCTTCTGGTTCCAGTCTTCTCCCAGATCGAAAGCCAGCGCTTCCTGCTTGATGCCCAGCATTTCCCGGAACCGCTTGATGTTCCTGCCCTGATGTATTTTCCTGTCCTGCATATTTGTGTATTTTAACAAAAACAAATATAGGTAAAAGTTTTGCGGATTGGAAGTAGAACGGGTGGGTAAATTATTCTGGGAGAATTGGCTGTTTTTGTTAATATCTTCATTCTTTTGCTAGGGTGAGAATCCCGCTCGTGCTTGACGAGAATAGTTTTTCTGTTGTGGTAAAAGGCTCATGCGTATGGAGGCACGAGCGTGACGCTCACGCCAGTGGGAAGGAACTTCGGAATGAATTATTTTCTGTTAAAGATAAAATTCTTACGAAACGTGAACTTTCCATAAAATTCGTAATTGCGAACAAAGGCTATTATAGGACATTTTTAACTATTTCCTAAAGAGCCTTCTGTTTCCGATGATGCTTCTGTAGATCCAATATCAACCTTTAAGCTTTCTAAAGACTCATTTTGGTTTTGTATTTCTCCCAATTCTGGTTCTAAACTATTAGGTTCACTTGTTTCGGCCTTTACTTTTTCGAGTTTTTCATCATCTATTTGAAGATCCAATCTTTCAACTGCTGCATCAATAAATTCTGGAGTTGGATATAGTAAAATGGATTGGTCTTCTATTGCTAAAAATTCTTCGACTAATTCTGGTCTCGCTCCAAAAATTATTTTTGAATTATTGAAGCTGATAAGTTTATACCAATCTTCCTTAGTATCAAAAGTTACAAATATAAAAGGCTTTTTTTTGATTTTTGCTTCCTTAAGAATTTGATACCAAAGAATGTAATCACCATATTTGTCTAAGCCAGGTCTTTTTTCTTTAGTTTTATAATCAATATAGCCTGGAGGAATTTTTTGTGAAAGTCTTTTCTCTCCATTTTCTATAATTAAAGATTCTTCTTCAATTGTTAGTGGATCTCCAATATTATCTCCAATGATTGATGCTATTTTTTCTTTAATCGGATTCTCAATAATTAAATTCCTTAATTTATTCTTTTGTGTATTTAATTCTGTCTCAAAGATTTTATTAAACTTACCAAGTTCTTCTTGTAAATCTTGTGTGAGGAAAGGATGCTCCCGCTGTTTTTTGATTCTGTCACAGAAACTTTTTAATTCTTTTATAGAAGAAGTATAATGTTCTACTTGTTCTTTAATTCTATCTTCAAGACCCCTATGATATTCTAAGCCGACCCAATTGGGAATCCAAATATTATCTTTAATTTTTTCAAAGATTGTAAATAAGATTTCGACAGTATCGTTAGAATATCTGTAAAAATCGAAGAGAACATTCGTGTCGAAAATAAAAATGGCATTATCCCAAATCTTTTTTAAATCATCAGGTAGTGGTTTGTAATAACCTTTAAATTTATTTTTCATATCAGATTATTTTGAAAGATTATTTTGGAGCCATTCACTTGTACACATAGCTTTTGACCATGCGGCTTCTCCTGCTGATTTGACCACAAATAATCTGCTTTCTTTTTCGATCACGGCGAGCAATTTGTCTCGTACTGATGAAGCTTTTTCATCAGTTACAATAGCCCAAGTAGACTCAGTTATTTTAGCCCAAGTCCCGTAAGATTGTATTGCTGTATGTAGAGAACTGTAATTAGATCCAGTTTTCAAATCATATGTTATAATATAACAACTCATTTTTATTTTATTTTTTGCTAAGATACTTTTTTCTTTGATATTTTTTTATGTTCTCAAAAATGTCCTTTAACTTATATGTGCACGCAATAAATTTTTGTAAAATAGACTAATAATCAAATAGATAGATAATTTTTTTTACTTTATTAAGTTCAAAGATAATTAATTAAACATTTTTGCTTTACATTATAATTTAAAAAAACCGCCCTATAAATAGAGCGGTTATTATATAAATGTTCTCAGCGACACGCCATTACATCATTCCCAGTATTCCGCCACCCATTGGCATGGCTGGTTCGTCTTTTTTCACTTC
>NZ_JBHGAQ010000021.1:0-64631 GCF_042610505.1 Chryseobacterium sp. sg2396
ATCATTCTTCCTTCCAGGATATCCTGCGCAGACATTGTTTTGTTAAGGCCTACGCTTACATAGTAGGCTTCTTCAGGCTTGCTTCCGGCTAATGCTCCGTCTCTCCACTGCTGATTCAGGAAATTTTCGATCATGGTCTGTACACGAATCCATGTATTGGCTGTATTGGGCTCGAATACAAAACGTTCAGTAGATTTCTTCACGGATTCTTCCACCATGTTGAAGAAACGTCTCACTGAAACATACCTCCATTCGTTGCTGTTTCCGTCCAGGGTTCTTGCGCCCCAAACCATAGTCCCTTTACCGGTAAATGTTCTGATCGCGTTGATGGATTTTCCGGCGACAACATCTACATTGAGACCATCCTGTCTTTCCTGGGAAATTTTTTCCGTTGGTGCTACTACATAATTAAGTCCTACGTTAGCCGGTGCTTTGAATACTCCGGCAGTGCCGTCTACTTTTGCATAAACACCGGCCATTGCGGATGAAGGCGCCATAATAACCTGCTTTGAAGCAATGGCATTTTTAGCCTGGTTGTATAAATCTGAATTTGAGTATTTTAAATCTTCAAGACTTGCAATACCTGATACACCCGTTACCAAAACTTCAGCCTCATTGAAATCATAGTTCAGAACTGTTTTTAAATTTGGGTAGTATGCCGCACCGTACTTTAATCCTGATCCGGTTACTTTGCTTCTGAAAATAGTATCATCTCCCAAAACATCTATGATGACGAAACGGTCTTTCATGAACTCGGCCTGGCTTAGAGCACTGTTGTATAAAGAGTATACCTTGCTGATAGAAGTATCGTTAAATCTGGAAGAAACTGCATTCTTAGTAGCTGTAGCAGCAGTCGCTTTTTGTGCAGCAATAGTAACATATTTATCAAAAACAGCAGCAGCAGCCTGAGCAGCACTTTTCACCGTAGTCACCGTAGCATTCGCAACAAGTGCTGCGGTTTTAGCATCGGCTGCAACAGCCTGAGCTGCATAATATGCAGCAATTTGCGAAGAGGTGCTGGTATTGTTAATTGTATATGTATTGGCCTTTACAAGAGCGGCAGTACCGGCAGCTGCGGCATCGGCGCCCGCAACAGAAGCTACTACCGCCTGAGCAGCAGTCTGAGCATCGGTGGCTACCGTTTTATTGCTTACGGCTATCGTTTCCAAAGCAGTTGCAGCAGCAACATCATCAGCATTAGCAACAAGACCTTGAAGATCCGGGAAAACAATGAGTGTCGGCTCGTCTTCTTTTTTTAATAATTCAAGACCTATTAATAAAGTTTTATCTGCAGGATTGGTAGAATCCGCCATTACAGGATCTGTATAATTTCCTACGGAAACAATGTAGCATGGTCCGCCGCCGTTAGCAAAATACATCTGCATAGCGTAATACATCTTATAATCGCTGACGCTTGTTTGGGTTGCCGTAGCAACGCCGTCTTTAAAAGCTACAGCGAAATCTTCCTGATTGGCTTTTCCGAAAAGGTTTTCGTACTCCAACATCGAAGAAATTCTGGTTGGTTTCTGAGGCCCTTTTGCCGTATATCCGACAAAAGCAGGAATTGCCGTTTCAACTTGTGCTACGGAAGGCGGGAATTTTGCCAGCTCCTCCACATAGACTCCAGGGGTTTTGTAATTCATTTGTTAAAATTTAAAGTTAATATTAATTATTTCTCGAAGCGAAACTTCGAATGGTTATCCGGAATGGATTTGTTTTTTTAAGATTGTTGTAACTGATGGGAGAAATTCAGGACAATGAATTCTGCGGGACGTACCAATGCCAGTTTTACGATTACATTCATGGTTTTCGCCTTGGTTTGATCGCCTTTTACGTCAACTTGGTAGGCTTCTTCCGGAATGCTGCCGGCCAAAGCACCGTCTTTCCACTGCTGGTTCAGGAAATTTTCCAACGTTGTCCGGGCATGAAGCCATGTGAATGATATATTGGGTTCATCAATGAAGTTTACAAGGACCCCGCTTAGGGCGTACCGGATCATGTCATAATATCTCCGCACCTGAATATACTTCCATTCGTTATCTTTCCCGTCGTCTTTTTTATCTTTTCCGGAAAGTGTTCTCGCTCCCCAGACCAGGGTACCTTTCCCGCTAAAAGTACGGATCGCATTGACAGATTTCCCGGTGGAATGGATATTGAGATCCGACTGTTCCTGATCGGAGATTTTTTCGGTGGGGGCAACCACGCCATTGAGGCTTATGTTTGCAGGAGCTTTCCACGGACCTTTCATACGGTCCACCCTGGCGTATACGCCGGCCATGGCTGAAGAAGGCGGCAGGATTACTTTTAAAGAACGGATTGCTTCTTTAACCCGGTTGTATAGTACGGAATGCGAAGCCTGAAGATCTTTCAGGATGATGCCGTCTGCATCTCCTTTTTCATCCTTTGCATTGAGAACAGCGGTTTTCAATGCTTCAAACTCCCCGTTGAAGACCGGTGTATTTTCATTAAAATCATCGATAACCCCATCATACAGCGCATCTGAAAGGTATCTTGCATTATCGATCGCCGTCGTTAAGCCGGTCTTTACATCCGCTGTCTCTTTTACTTTTGCCGCAATATCAATAGCCTGATCCAGTAAATCGGCAAGGACAAAAGAGTTTTCGGATCCACTTGAAATTTCGTCGCTTGCCAGGCTTTTCAGTCGATCCAAAGCGGCAATCTCATTTGCATAAAAAACAGCACTGCTCTGTCCGGTTGCCTGTAAGCCCGTATGGGTTATCGGCGTCTGGGTTTCATCAAAAGTATAGTTCAGCACTGTTTCGAAATGAGGGAAATAAGCAGCGGCATGGCTGGTGGTATTTATTTTATTTCTGAACTTTTCGATGGTGTTGAGGTTGTCTGATGTTGTAACGGAGTTTCCGTAATAGGTATCCAGCAGGGCAAACCTGTTTTTGGTTTCATCATCGGCTTTCGCGATAGCCAGGTTATAAAGATCATAGAATTCGTCCTGGTCTGTGAGCGATACCGCATCGGTAAAAACAATCAGAACCGGCTCCTTGATCGTATCGGTCATATTTAATCCCGTTACTAAAGCAGATTTCTGTATGCCCTGATTTGCGGAAGCGTATGTTCCGGCGGAAACGATATAACACGGCCCTCCGCCATTGGCAAAGTACATCTGAAGCGAATAGTACATCAGAAATTTTGCCTGCGGTGCGATAATGGCAACACCTTGTTCGTTGTCCTTTAAGCGGATGTTTTCCTTTTTTGCTTTTCCGAAATATTGTTCGTATTCTAATAAGGAGTTGATTTTGAGGGACTTTGTATAATCTGCAGGCTGCAGCTCGGTATATCCGATGAATGCCGGTACAGCTAATTCTGCTAACGAAACCGAATATGGGAGCCTTGTGTTTTCCTGAACGGAAACACCCGGTGTAGTTGAATTTGGCATGTTGTAAATTTAATTAAAAGGTTATTCGTTTTTATTTTTTATGGCTGATCGACCGTGATGCTTT
This sequence comes from Chryseobacterium sp. sg2396, assembly GCF_042610505.1. Taxonomy (NCBI): domain Bacteria; kingdom Pseudomonadati; phylum Bacteroidota; class Flavobacteriia; order Flavobacteriales; family Weeksellaceae; genus Chryseobacterium; species Chryseobacterium sp. sg2396. The sequence goes on from NZ_JBHGAQ010000021.1 coordinate 3,477, forward strand.
TGATAGCCACCTCATCGATCAAGGCAATGTCTTCCGAATTTACCGCTGCGATTTTGATAACACTGATCTTATACAGAACGGAAGGCATTACTTTCCCGCCGAGTAATCCCCAGACGTAGCTTAGCTGCTCGAAAGGAACCGAGTGCATTTCTGTCCTGAAGCTGAAATCTTTCGTCCGGTCATTTCCCGGATCTGCATATTCCAATACATTTTTCGCCTGAATGACTTCGATAACTTTTGAAATACTGACCAAAGACCCTTCGTAAGATGCCCTGTTGGCAGAGATCATCACATACAGATTAACGTAAGCGGGATCACTCTCCATTTTCATTTCATATTTAGGGGCCGTCGTACTTATTTGTGTCTTATGGTATCTCGGAGCGTTTTTCAGTGTAGATTCTTCCTGAACGTTCAGCAGTGTAATGATCACCTTATCGCTCAGGCCCGAAGTACCGTCATCATGTTTTGCCACATCCGCAACAACAACGCTATCTTTTATAGGATCCACGCTATTCAGCTTATCTTTTAAAACAGTCAATACTTTGTTTATCATAATTTTGTTCTTTAGTATTATGGTGCAAACATACAATTACCCTTTATCAAAACACAAATATTTCAGAGGGTCAAACCTGTCTTTGCAGTAATTGGGATTTTTATTTTTTCTTAAAACAAAATATTAAATCACTAACAATCATTATTTTAATTTACCACATAAAAATATTAAAAATGAAAAAAACGCGAACTGGGTATCGGACACAATAGATTCAGACAGGCATTTCATAGATGGAAGAGAAAAGCCGGAGACTGGAAGTTTATTGTTACTGTTTAATATCCAAAATCCTTCGTACTAACGTGGATCTTCTTACTTTTTAACGGATTAAAAATAAGATCTTATTTAAAATTCATCTGGATTTGCATCTTCATAATTAACGTAAATTCGACCGTATTTAATTTCTCTTTAAAGATTATTGAAAAGAAGATTTGAATTCAAATAGGTGATTCAATTCAGGCTTAAACAGATTTTCTATTTGTATAGTAACAGTCGATTTAATTTGATAAATAATTCCTTTGAAAATAATGTTTACAAGAGAAACTTCCAGCATCCAGCTTTCCTCTTCCAGCCTTTTAAACCCAGCTTTTGTTTAGGGTTCACGTTAAAGGAATTTTATTTCAGTTGATTTATATTCTTTAATTTTCTCTTTACTGCAAAGACTGAACAGACGCGCCTCATCATTCGTAAAACAGATTTTCTTCTTCTAATTTTGACCCCATCAATTTAAAACCTAATCCAATGAATATTAAGAAAATCTTCGGCCAGCGCAATGAAATCATTGAAGGCCATCTCAACGAACTACGCTCAAAAATAGGACTGGCGGATCAAAAAGAGGAATACATCTATGCCGTAAGGGAAGAAATCTGTAATGCCTGCCCTCTTAAAAACGGCAACAACTGTGATACCCAGAAATGGATCAATCCCAGGACTATGGAAGTAGCCGCCGCACCGAAAGAAGGCTTTATCCGGGGCTGCGGATGCAGGCTGAGTGCCAAACAGAAATCGAAGTCCAGCCTTTGCCCTGCAGGATTCTGGGGAGAGGAATTCAGCTAAACACCATCTATCCGGCAAATAACCATACCATCATTAAAACCATTTCATGTGAATCAGGAACATATCATTCAGAAAGTTTTTGTTGAAATTACCGTCAGCAATAAAGAAAAAGCAGAGCGCATCAGAGATGAGATCAGCAGTTTTTTGTCTATTGATGTTTTTCCCGAAATAGAAAAGTACATGGGGACCCTGGAGCATCAGCTGGCCGGGCAAGCCCTTCAGATCCCCAAACTGGAACTGAATCTCGACATAAAAAACAGTGCACTGGATACTGAATTAAAGGACACGATCATTCAGCATCTTAAAGAGGAACTTTCCGGAATAGCGAAACCCGTTTTAAGTCAGAAACCTGAAAAAACAGAAACCGCGGAAGGCTATCTGGTTGGCAGCCGGGAAAAGATGATCCGGACGTTTATCTACTTTCTTGAACATGGTTCCATGCCCTGGTGGAACCCGGATAGCAAAGGCTTAAATTTTCTGGAGTCTGCCGTGTTTAAAAACCTGATTTCAACAGATATTTTCCCGAAAAGTATCCTTCCGGTCCTATCCAAGCAACAGGTACAGGACCGGATGATCCATCAACTCACCGATTTGCAGCTTGCACAGTTATGCAGCGTTGTTTTAAAGAACGACAATCCGGAAATTAACCTGGAAGCCGAGATCATCCGCTCTATTTCAAGGCTTAACTTTCCCGACCGGATGATGGTATGGCATCTTTTGCTGAATGTAATATCAGAATATGCAGTTTTGTCAGACCGTAATTTACAGGAATCTCTTGTGTTACAACTCGAAAAAGCAATCTCAACAGGTTCTCCGCAGCAGAAAGAGTGTCTTCATAAAAACCTGAAAACGATCATTAAATTATTTCCTCTCATTAAAGAAAAAGAGATCGAAAAGAAGATCTCGGAAAGCCTGACCACCAACCAGCCAGCTTCCCAGGAACACACAGGACCTTCTTTAGAAACGGTTCAACAAGAAGACAGTACAGTACAGGAAGAAGCAATACCGGATGACGGACAGTACATGCTAAATGCTGGCCTCATTCTGATCCATCCTTTCATCAAAACATTTTTTGAGCACTGCGATCTGCTGGATCCGAAGACCCAACAACTCCTCGATCCCGAATTGGGTGCCCATCTTCTTCATTACATCGCTACCGGAAAGACCAACGCCCCCGAATGCGACATGGTCTTTGAGAAATTCTTATGCAATATTCCCGTGCATCAGCCCATTAGCCGGCATGTTAAACTGTCGCGCAAACACAAAATCCAGGCTAAAAACGTCATCGAAAGCGTGCAACACAACTGGAACCCGATGAAGAATTCTTCCGCCGCCCTGCTGCAGAACGAGTTTTTCCAGCGTCCGGGCAAACTGGTCGTTACCGATTATGACTATACCCTCACTGTAGAGCGTAAAACCCAGGATATCCTGCTGGACAAGCTGGCCTGGGGCATCGGCCTGGTGAAGCTGCCGTGGAAGGAAAAGTTTATGTATGTGAACTGGTAAGTCCCCTGACCTTTAAAGAAACTTCCAGCATCCCGCTTTCCTTCTTCCAGCCTGTTACCCTTCTTTCTACTTCGAGTTAATGTTAGCAGAACTGATTTAAAACTAAAATGAACTTTTAAAATATAATTTAAACCTGAAAACCAAATACACGAGAACAAAACCAGAAGCAGCCCGGTATTACCGATTACCTATCGGCCGGGCATTGCTTCCGGTGATTTAATTTAAAAAGCAATTAACCGGTCCGATCCTTCCCGGTCATCCGGCACTCTATAAAGCACAGCGATTACCAGTGCTTTATATGCCTTTAATCAAATTTCAAATAAAAACATCAAGTCCATGAAAGCAGTAAAACCTTTAGATAAAGGCAGCAGCAATCCTCACGGCCCGGGCAAAAAACAGAAGCCCGAAAAGCCTGTAGTGGTCCCCCTGCCGGTAACCGAAGTTGCCAACTTACAAACCCAAAAGCCGGAAAGCAATACCGTAACAGCCGGATCGGCCAATCCTTACTCCAACAGGATGAACCTGAACGGAACTATTGCTCCGGTGCACGGTTCACAGACCATTTATGATCAGGGAGCCGAAATTATGTACGGCAGGTTCCAAGAAAGCCTGGCAGAAACCGGAGATATCAACCATCCCGACACCCAAAAGCTGGAGAAAGGCTACATGTCCACCTTAAGCATCAGCCAGGTTCAGGATTACCACAACCTGAAAAACGGGACTTATCTGCCGAAGACGGCAGAGGAACAGGCAGCGGTTTATCAGGCAAACAAAACACAGAAAGAAGCTCAGCAGAAGGCAAAATCTGCCGGTTCAGGCAATACTGATATTTCTCTGACCGACCTTTCACATGCTCCGGCGACACAATTAGCCACTAATTTCAATGCCGTCCAGAACAGCAGTACAAATCTTTTTGGTAACAAGGCTGAAAAGGCAGCACTCGGAATTCCTAAAGTAAATGCAAAATCAGGCAGTGCCTTTACCGGATCCAAGCCGAAACGTAAAGTGAGTCCGACTAAAAAAGCATCAAGGCCCGGTAAAAAAACCATTCAGACGGTTGCCCAAAAACCTAAACCGAAGGAAATTTCTTTTACCCAAAGCGAGCCTCTGAAAAAAACAAGCTACTCTTTTAACGCAGCAGGCAAAACCGGAGGCCTGGAAAAGCAGGCTCAGCATGTATTGGGCAATATCCAACTGGATACCTCAGCTATTCCGGCGGCCATGCAACAGGATACCCGGCTACAACTGACGGGAGAGGCCGATACGCAGCATCTCGCTATCGAACAGCAGGAAGCGGCTCATGAGATGGGCATCCAAAAGGATCACGCGGAAAATGATATCCATAAAGACTACGGTGAAAACGACATCATTAAGAAACCAAAAGATGAGATCCTTAAGCCTTCGCGGAAAATAAGCGCCAAAGCGGTTAAAAAGCAGCCTCTTGAAACACTAAAATTAGAAGGTATTGACAAAGCCGGAATTAACGAGCAGTTTGCCCCGGTCATCCGGACAAAAATCGGCACAGAGAATGAAAAATACAAGGCTGCCGAACTGGAGCATGACCAAAAGGTGCTGGAGCAGGAAAAAACGGCGGAAACACAGATCGGAACCGAAAAGGACCGGTCGCATGAAAAGCAGCTGAAAACCGTAAAAGATGCCCGGTCGGACGTCCACAGCTCCAGGGTTGAGTGGCAGCAGGCCCTGGATCAAACAGAAGCCGATTTTGCCAGAAAGTCCGGCGACCATGCCAAAACTACACTGGGGCATATCAAGACGGAAAAAAGCAGAGGCGAAACCACAGCCCAGGGACATGTCGATAAGGCCAATACGGAGGCGCGCAAAAAGAAAGAAGCCGCCCAGGCTGAAGCCCGGCAGAAGAAAACAGAACAGCAGAAAGCCAGCGGCGGATTCTTCGGCTGGGTAGCCGATAAAGCTTCGGCATTCATCAACGCCCTGAAAGATGCACTGAACTATATTTTCACCAAGCTCAGGGATGCCGTTAAAGCTATTTTTGAAGCGGCTAAAACACTGGTGCTGGCAGCCCTGGAACTGGCGCGGAAAGCCATTGTAAGCCTGATCAAAGCATTTGCCTCCGTCATCAAAAGCTTCCTGGATATTGCTTTGGCAGCATTCCCCGGTATTAGGGACCGCCTCAAAGCACGTATAGACAAATATGTGGCCGTCGCCGAAAAGCTGGTGAACCAAGCCTTTGAAGTCTTCAAAAAAGCGGTGGTGGCTGTGATTGATTTTCTGGCTGATGTTGTGGATAGTTTATTAGCCTCATTACAGGCAGTTTACAATCTGATCCTCGATGCTGTTAATTTTATTGTGGCGGGGATGATAAAGATTATGAAGGGCTTAGCAAACTTAACTGCTTCCGCTATGCAAATGCCGGACAACTTTATGGGGCAAATTTCCGAAGAATTTCTGGGAATGGATATCACACAGCCATTGCCTTTTGAGAAAACAGCAATGGCTGAAACGACAGGAACGGATCCTGATCTTGCATATGCTGATCTGTTGGGAAAAAGCTCTTACGACGAAAGTGATTTCCATGTGGATCCTGTAACTGATGATATGGAACTGAGCCCGGAACTTCTGGCCCAATTACAGGACAGCAACGGTGAAATTAGTTTCGGAGCCAATGAGAATACCATCCATAGCTTTAAGCAATCTGCTGTGGGACCGGAAGAACCAGAAAACAGAGGCGATGTGGCAGAAAACCAAAATATTCCTGCTGATCCGTACGCTCAGGCCGATTGGTTCATCAACTACCAAAATAGCCAGTCACCTCCAAGTACGGATACCTCAAGTGCTTCCGGTAAGCAGCCAGCTACTTCAGGTTCTATGCCTGAAAATATGAAACTGGTCGGACCATGGACTCCAGGCGTTCGTTTGTACTATCTGAAGGAACAGATGTGGTCGGGAATAAAGAAAAACTGGGCAGAAAACAAATGGAAATACATCGGTATTGGAGCGGCTGTTGTGCTAGGTATAACTGCCCTGGCAATCCTTACCGCAGGAGCCATTTTTGCGCTGATCCCGCCTGCGCTTGAGATTTTCGCGGCTATCATGATGGCACAGGCTGTTGCAAAAGCCAGTGGTTTCTTCAAGACCTTTATGACGGACGGATGGATAGGAAATATTGCTTCGGCAGGAAAAGCACTGGCCCGGGCAATCGGAATTATTTTAGTTGAATTACTTTTCATCCTTTTATTTGACTCCGCTGCACTGTTTAAAGTCTTAAAGACAGCAGCGAAAGGCGGCGTGAAAGGAGTCTTCAATTTAGCTAAAGCAGGTGCCAGGAATACGCTGAAAGCAGGCAAAAATGCACTGGTCGCCACAGGAAAAGGATTTGTAAAACAGGCCGGTAAAGCGAAGTTCTTTGTTCAGGGTATCGGCAAAGGAATTACTAAAGGTGCTAAAAATTTAGATGAATTAGGTGAAAACTTATCGAAAAGGTTTAAATTTAAAGGATTTTCTTTAGAATTAAAAGGAAGATGGTTTACTTTGTATGGTATAATTAATCCTAAAGTTCCTTTAGCAAAAGGACAGGTTAATTTATCTAAGGATAGTTATAAAAAGGTAGCTAGTAATGCACGAGCAAATAAGGCCTTAAAATTAATGGATGAGATAACAGGAGGACACACACATGGTAGACATAGTGCAACAAAGACAAACAAATGGCTATTAGATAGAGCTGCTGGAGGAATATCAAGTGCGCCAATATTTACAGCTAAAGCAGCTACAAGGTTTTTAGATCCTAATACTCATATGAAAACAATTAAAATGTTAGAAAAGAAAATTCAAGATGCGGTAAGTAGTGGTATTTATCCAACAAATATTTCTCTTCCTTCCTCCTTAACAGTGGGTAATAGAATCGCTATAAAAGAAGAGGTTATGGGGTTTTCTGTAGGAACAGGATTCCTCTCTCCTAGTGGTGCAGCTCACCTTGGAAAATTACCAGGTGAAGCTACCGGATTACTAGATAAAGCTACCGGAGTCTTTGTAATTAGAGGCTTTGACAGTAGTGGTAAGATAATCTTACATGAAATAACAGCATTTCCAACGTTATAATAATAATTTAGTATGAAAACAATTTATTTTAATTACATAGAATATATAATTGGACAAGCAGTTGATGCAATATTTGAACAAGATTTTCATCATGCCTATAAAGTACGCTTTACTGAAATCAAAGAAAATGCTATTACTTACAAGGACTCGGATGTTTTTTTTCAAAGGTTAAGAGAAAGTCTAAAGATTACCTTAAATAATCTTGAAAGAATAAAACTATTTGATTTTTTCTTTATAGAAGATTTAGCTCCAAGTGATAAAAATGAGGACCTTAAAGAAATATTTTTTTTAGTGTGGAGTATATTTTTTCCCCAAGAAAATTGGCAAGATGAAAGTTACAAGAATGTTTCTTTTGAAATAGACTATGAAAGATATCTTTATTTATAATTATCTAAACAGAAATTATAAAAATATAAAATTTCTGAAGGATGAAAAATATTAATATTTATAACCGAAATTCAAAGAGTTCGGTTAATTTACACGAAGGATTTTCTAAAAATTTTGGAATAAATATCGCAAAATAGACTAAAATCCAACTGAGTAGGAAAGTACCGTACGAATTTTGGCAAAAAATGCATTAACAGGTAAAGGAATTATATTTTAGGACGGATTCAACAAGTAAATGCAACGATATCGATTTCGTTCAATTTTTGAGCGAATATCTCATTAGGTGATTTAAAACCAAACCTTTTTCGTGGCCTGTTGTTTAATATATTTACTACCCGGTTAACCTCTTGCCGGGTAATGGATTCAAAGTTCGTCTTTTTCGGGAAATATTGCCGTACCAGGCCGTTTAAATTTTCATTGGCTCCCCGCTGCCAGCTTTGATAGGGCCTGGCAAAGAAATAATCTATTTCAAGGCTTTGGGCAATTCTTTGATGATGAGCAAATTCTTTTCCGTTATCCGAAGTAATGGTATGCAGAAACGGTTTCCATTCTTCCAGAAGCTCAACGGTTTTAGCCTCTACTACGCTGGATTCTTTGGAATCGATTATTCCCATAAAGAGCAGTCCGCTTGCCCGGTCATTAATGGTAAGTAAAGCCCTTTTATGGTCTTTACCGATAACAAGGTCTATTTCCAAATCTCCGATCCGCTCTTTCTCATCGACAATAGCCGGCCGCTTACTGATATCCGTCCTTCCAAAAATCAGCCCTCTTTTATCTTTCAGAGAAGCTCTCTTGCGATACCTCCTGCCTTTTGTCCTTAAGTGTTTATATAGTTTCCCTCCTGCCCGCTTGTCCTTCCATATATACTGATAAATACGTTCATGGGAAACCATTTCCACTCCTTCCAGCTTTGCCCGCCCAACGATCTGTTCCGGACTGTAGTCTTCACTTAGACAGCGCAAAACATAATCCTGCATCTGCTGGCTGAATCGGGTATTCTTCTTTTTGGTCTTGTGTCTGAGCACTGTTTTACGATGTGCAAGATCTGCCTTGTAAAGACCGCTTCTCCCATCTGAGTTCCTTTTGATTTCCCGGCTCACAACTAATTTGTCTTTGCCGATATATTCTGAAATTTCAGAAATATCCTTTCCCAGGTTGTGGTAAGCTTCTATTTTTTATCTTTGTTCCAGTGTTAAATGACTCATCGTAATTGTAGTGTGGTTACCGCAAAATAAGATGATTTTTTTTCACCAGCCTCGAGAAATCTTTGATTATTCAAATCAAAGGCTTCCCGAGGTTTATTTTTTACTGTTGCATTTATAAATTGAATCTAAGATTTGTGGAAATTAAATAAAACATTATTATACAAAATTCTTATCAAAACTCTGCAAAGGTTACTAACTTTTGTGGAGTTTTTATTTAAAAAAATTACAATTTTATCTTTATATAAGTGCTAGCCCTTGGGTTTATTGGCTACAGGAGAAGTGAAACATATTAATGACGAATTAGTACAAGGTAAAAAATAGAAGATAAACTTGAAGTAGATGGAATGCAAGCAAGGCTTATTGGTAAAGAAGATATTGAAATTGTATCACCTTTAGGAAAAGATATAGCAGGTTCGGGATTTACTGGAAGCAGAAATATCAGGGATATGGTAGCTCAATCTATTAGTAAAAATAAAAAGATATTTGAAAGAATAGAAAAAATAGATGCCGACGAATTTTTAAATTTAGATACAAAAGTTAAGAAAATTAAAAGTCAATTAAACTCTCCTTCAGCTAATGCTTTATATAAGTTAAAATCCTCATAAAAAAAGAAATAAAAAATAGAAATAAGAAAGGATTGTTCCCAGAAGAGGTTATGCCTTCTGATTATCAAGCTCATCACATTGTACCTAAAGAGATGGAAATTTATTTTGGTAAAGCGTTTGATGAATTGGGAATTAATTTAGATCATGCATTTAACGGTACTATGCTTCCTCCTGTACACAAATTTGACGAGGTTATAGAAACAGCGAAAAATACTTTAAAAGATTCTGAAATCCCTGCTAATTTTTGAAATAGAGCCAAGCATCAGTCGCATCCTCAATATAATGACATGATAAAAGAAAATTTAAGTCGGGTTTTTAAAGGATTTGAAAAATTGTCTAAAAGCGAAAAAGGACTAGTAGAGGCAAGGTTTTATAAGATGATAAAAGAAAGAAAAACTTGGCTAGAAACATTAACTGCTGAAAATACTTTGATAATATTAAAATAAAAAAAATTATATGAATTATTATTTGCTAAGACACAAGATTAACCAAGACGATATTTACGTTAATATTGAGCAACAGGGACCATTGGAATTATTGTCGGAAGGAAAAACTCCAAAAATCTCTAAGATATATTATGAAGGTAAAAACAGTACAGATTATATTTCACTTGGAGGATTTGGAGTATCTTATAACGCTATGTCGTTTTTTAAAAGAGAATGTGGTGAAAATGTTAATTTTATTCCCACTGTAATATATGGTAAAGATACTAATGAACCATTGAACATTTATTTGATGAAGGTGAATATTGAACTTGATTGTGTAGATTATGAAAAATCTGAGCTTTTTGTATTGAGTGATAAAAATATTCGTGGAATTGATAAGATGGTGTTGAAAATTGGTATTAATAAAGAAATATTTACTATTAAAAACCTATTATTTAGTATAACAGTATCCGAAAATATAAAAAATAAAATGATTGATTTAGGATTAAAAGGCTTTGATTATATTCCAATTGAAAAATTTACTTTTTAATTTACATTATTTTTAAAATATCTTTTCAAAAACCAAAACGCCACAAAATTTATTTTTGTGGCGTTTTAATAACTTTAAATTAACTAAAAACTTAGCTAAACGTTCTATAATTTTTGTCAAAGAATTTAAAATTGTTGTCAAAGGATTTAAATTTTATCTTTACGAAAGTGGGTTTTATTGGCGAGTGGAAAAATTACAATTTGTAGATGATCCAAAATCAGTTGATAAATTATTTGTAAAGATTGACAATGATTTTGTCATAGACGAGTTAGGTAATCGTATTCCCACTATTTTCAGTAAAGAAATTGAACGATTATTAGAAAACGGATATAAAATAGAAGGACATATTGCAAAAAAAATTAAGTAAAATGAACGAAGAACGATTTGAAATAGAAGATCTCTTTAGTACCTCAATGGTAGAAGAAATTATGAAAGAATTTGTATGGCCAATGCCCTATAAAATAATTGATGATGATTTTTCCGCGGAAGTTATTTTTCCGGAATGCACATTTATAATATCTGATGATGGTCTTGGTGCAACGGATTTAGATTTTACGTCATATAAAGGGAAAGATTTAAGGATTAATATTTCGGTTGCTTTATGGGTTAGAAATCTAAAAGCATCTGATTTAAATTTGATAAAACGAGTGAGTGTTTGGCCTAATGAAGAAGATATGAAAACAAGTATAAAAAACACAATGATAACTTTACAAGCTTATTTTTTACCATTTATTGCAGGAAATGATGATGAGCTGATTGAAGAAGCTGAAAATTTTCATTAAAGCGTCCCTACTGAATTAGTCTCACAACTCAATGATGTGGGTTGAGAATCGACTATACGAAAATCATTCTCAGACAGGAGGTCGAGAAAAATCATAAAAAAAGTCCGTTTTCACTAGTTGTGAGACGGGCTCTTTTTATTTACAAAGGCTTTTTCAAAAGTTTTTATCTTTACGGAAGCGTTAACCCTTGGGTTTTATTGGCAAGTGGCGAAGTAAAAAAATATTCACCTGACGAAATCATCTCTGGAAAGACATCAATAGAGCGGAACAATCATTTTCACCTAAACATTGGGGCGTTAAAGATGTTGAAGAAGCAATAGTAGAAGTAATGAACCAAAATAGGACATTATTAATTGGTAGAAAATCAAATAAAGGAAGGTTTCAAATAGAAGGAACTGTAGGGAATATTGATATAATAATGGGATTTAAAGATGGTAGAATCGGTCAGTTTTACACAAAATAAAGAAATTCAAGTAGAATTTTTCTTAAAAAAGCGAAATGTTGTCATTGATAACTTAAAAGATATTTCGAAGAATTGGCAGTTTTATTTTCTTCGTTTTAATGAATTAAATGAAAGCCAATTAAACGAATATTTAGAAGAGGACAACTTTTATATAGAGGGCGCTATATACATATCATATTATGGAACAGAACTGATAGGATTTAAATATTGGGATTTAATTGATCAATTATGCTCATATTTCATTAATTCTATTTATAGTTTAATAATAGATAATGAAGAGTCTGATAAGTTTTATTTTCCAGATCAACCCATTGAAGTTAATTTAAAAAAGGAAAAAGAACATATCTGGATTAAAATTGGTAATGAAAAACCACTTTATTTAAATAAAAATGTCTTTACTAAAGAATTTTTAAAGGCTACTAAAGATTTTTATGAAAGAATAAATGTCAATTCTTACACATTGGAAATTGAGAAGATAGAAGAAACTCTTAAATATATATAGTAAAAATCTAAGTTTATAAAGAAAACTCTGCAAAGTCAAGACCTTGCGGAGTTTTTTTAATTGGTTTGAAGCTATGCTAAAACTTTGCAAAACGCTTAAATTCAAAGGATTTTCTTTAGCTAAAGGACAGGTTAATTTATCTAAAGATAGTTATGAAAAAGTAGCTGTAATGCACGAGCAAACAAGGCTTTAAAATTAATGGATGAGGTAACGGGAGGTCTCATACACATGCTAGACATAGTGCCACAAAATCAGATAAATGGTTAATTGATAGAGCCTTTGGAAGAATCTAAACTGCGCCAATACATACAGTGAAAGCATCTACTAAGTTTTTAGATCCTAATATCCATATGAAAACAATTAAAATGTTAGAAAAGAAATTACAAGATGCAATAAGAAGTGGTGTCAAGCAATCTAATATGATTTTTTCCAATAACTTGGTAGTTGGAAGTAGTGTTCAAATTACAAATGAAGTAATGGGTTTTTCTGTAGGTAAGTTTTTTTTTACTCCTCGTGGTGCTGCTGAATTTGGAAAATTATCAGGAGAAACTACAGGATTATTGGATAAAGCTTCCGCAGTTTTTAAATTTATGAGAACGGATTCAAACGGAAAGGCTATTTTACATGAAATAACTTCATACCCAGTTTTATAATAATAAATAATTATTTTATGAAAAAAATATTTGTTAAACAAATTCAGATTATTTTATTACAATCTATAGAGGCTTCATTTAAAGCTGATTTATATCAAAGTTATAAAGAAGAATTGAAGGAAAGTAGAAATTTTTTCTCAATAAATCAGCCTAATTATGAAATGTTTTTAAAAGATTTAAAAGAAAGTCTAAAGGTGATTTTAAATAATACTAGCAAAATCGAATTACTTAGTTTTTTTCCTCAAGAAGATTTAGCACCAGGTATAAGTAATGAAGAATTAATTCAATATTTTATGTTATTATGGAGTAGTTTTTTTTCTAATGAAAATTGGAAAGATGAAGATTATAAAGATATTTCTTTTGAAATGGATTACAAAGAGTTTTAATCGAATGCTCTAACTGATTTCTGATGAAGATATCTCCGATTTATCTGTTGATAGTGTTTCTTAAAAAATAGAGATGTAAATATTGTTTTAAAAAAGCACAAGAACAATGTTCGTAATATGGTTGGTAATTTATATAGTTTACCGATCATCTCTCAACCAATTGCAGATATTTTGATGAAATTTTGTCAAAATGAAATTGAATTATTTGATGTATAGATAGATAAGAAGATTAATCTTAAGTTGTATTTTTTAAATATTTTAAATGTGATAGATTGTATTAATTTGGAAAAGTCTATTTATACCCTATTTACTCCTAATGCTTTAATGCTTATTAAAATTAATCTCCTTTAATAAAAGGATTATCAACAAAACTCCGCAGAGCTTAAAACTTTTGCGGAGTTTTTTACTTAAGGCTTAGGTAAACGAATCTCTAAAGGTGCTGAAAACTTAGACGAATTAGGTGAAAACTTAGCGAAAAGGTTTAAATTTAAAGGATTTAAAATTGTTGTCAAAGGATTTAAATTTTACGGAAGCGTTAATCCTTGGGTTTTTCGGGAAGATTACAGATATACAACAAAAAATCCTCAAAAAAATTAATCAAGAATTTTGAAAACCTACATTGGTCTCCAAAGAGTCAAAATATATTAATAATAGATAGGCTATAAATAAAATGAAAAACTTTGAAGAACTAAATAAAACAGAAATACTCGACAGAATGTTGAGTAGCGAATTTGGCACATTATATTCTCATCTTGATATACAAGGCAATATTGATAAAATAATAAGATTCCTAGATGGCAAACTTACCCCTGAACTCCTCCTGTATATGTTCAATTATATGAGGCTTTATTACAGTATATTGATGAACATCATAAAATAAAAGAGCATGTCTTCATGCCTCAATTATTAGAAGTAGGGACAGATTATATCATTCGCCCTTTTTATTCTTATCATGTATCTACCCGTAGATATTTTGATCCTGATGAACCATTGGAACCATACGCAGCATACTATGAAATGATCAGGGCTTTCTCAGAAGAAATGACCAATGAGTTTTCGCAAGAAGATATTACTGATCCCGATAAACAAAGTATCATAAAAAGAGTTCTAAGAAAAAGTCTGATCCAGCCAAGAGGTAAAACTTTTTTTGAGGGACGTCATCTCAACAAATATATTATTGGAGAGCCTGCGATTTCCATAGAAGATCTAGAAAAATGGAAAATCAGAGATCAAGAATATTTTTCTTAAGAGGTTGTTTAAATAAGAATTTATAAAATAAGAGCATGTTTAAATAAGATTGCTAATACTTATTTACACACGCTCTAAAACCTATAAAATGAACAACAAAAAACTTCTGGAAAAAAAAGATTGGGAATATTACATTTTCAAACAAAATGATATTCTTGAACTGTTGGTCACTGTTGAAAAACCCAATCCCGGACTTGACATTATTTATCAGCTGGATGAATTGGAAAAAGAAAACTATTTAAAGATTGGCATTCAGGCACTGGCAGACCGGATAAAAGATATGAAAGAAAATTTCAACCGGTATAAAGTAAATGCGTGGAGGTAAAAATGGACGGAGTACATTGCCGGAAAATAAGGATAAAAGACTGCCCGAAATCTGAGCAGTCTTTTAATTTATTGTTCACCTCTCCGAATTTACATATTCAGTAGAAATGAAACTAGTTATTTGTTTCCCTCCAGCTTACTAAACCACTCCGCATAAGCATCCACCGCCGATTTCAGGAATTTTTTGTTTTCTTCACTTTTAATGTTGCCTCCGTCATCAAACCATTCAGCGACATTGGCAATATAGACTTCTGGCTGCTGCATAGTTGGGAGATTGAGGAAGACAAAACACTGTCTCAGGTGATGGTTGGCTCCGAAAGCAGAAATATTTCCCGGCGAACTGCTGAAAACGGCCGCCGGTTTATTGTCCCATACGCTCTTTCCTGCGGGCCTGGAGCCGACGTCAACGGCATTCTTCAATACGCCGGGGATGGAGCGGTTGTATTCCGGGGTGATAAAGATAAAACCCTCGATGTCTTTCAACTTGGTCCTGAATTCTGTGTACGATTCGGGCACTTCGTTGAAATCATCAAAATCCTGGTTGTAAATGGGTAAATTTTCCAGTGAAATTATTTCAAATTCAAAGCCTTCCGGCTGTAGATCTTTAACGGCTTTAGCCAGTTTTTTAGAGAATGAGGCCTTTCGAAGACTTCCGGCAATAATTCCGATTCGATTGTTCATAATGTGTAGATTTTATCTTTACGCTTTCAAGAACCAAGCCATACGTATTCCGCTAAATTAACTTAATGCCGCCGCAGTATTATCATATGAATTCAACAGGACTCAATTTATTTCAACAATAATAAAAAAGTAAAAATCCAAAATGTAATTAATTTTAAATAAATTTACTTAGAGGATATTTAAATTTGATATAATAATTTTTTATAGACTTCTGCTTAATGTCGCTTCATCTAAATAAACGAAGTTGATTCTTAATAGTAAAAAATATTTAGATTTGACGCAGTCAAATTCAGTTTATTAAACGGAAAGAAATTAAACCTTAATTCCTACATGTTAAAAATATAGCATAGACTACACCTCATCCTCCCAAATCACATGTACAATCTTCCAGATGCCGCTTTCTTTGATAAACTGAAACATTTTACGGCCCGAAGCTTCAAAATATTCCCCGCGAAGCAGGCCTTTTTTCCGGTACGTTGAATACCGCTGGGCAATATTTCCCGTAATCCGGGTTTCTTCTCCCGTTTCCCATTCGCTGAACTCTGTTAAAGTACCGTCTGTAAGGATCTTTTTCCTAGGATCGATAAAGGCTTTCAGGTCATATACTTCCGTGCATTCCGTTGACTTTTTGATAATACTTGCCGATAAAGAACACACTTCATGAATCTTATCAAAATCGGGCTGACGAATATTATTGGAAAAGATATGGTAGAAATCATGCACACAATTGCCGATCAGCATCTCGTCTGTTTCAGAAATTTTTAATCCAACGCTGTCCGTTTGACTGTCATTATTCAATTTCAGTTTTTCATCCATCTAAAGATTTTGTTTAAAATATGAACGTCCTGTTTAATTTTCGTACAATTTCCAGGCAGTTTCTCTCCTTCAGAAATGATAAAGAAAAATAACATCACCGGTATAAGCAGGTTTGGCCTGATCTTTTATCAGAAGTTTCGCTTCTACAACCACTTTTACCGTTCCTCTCAGGTCATTGACGGATTTTACAGTAGCCTGTAAGCATACTTCATCATTTACCTTAACCGGCAAACCGAACCTGAAATTTTCAATTCCGTAATTGATTTCCATCTTTACGTTTCGTACTTCTGCGATCTGCTTCCAGAGATAAGGGATAAGGGACAGGGTAAGATAGCCGTGTGCGATCGTAGAACCGTAGGGCCCTTCCGAAGCCGCTTTTTTTTCATCCACGTGGATCCACTGATGATCAAGGGTAGCTTCCGCAAAACGGCTGATCTGCTGCTGATCGATGGTGTGCCACTCAGAAGTGCCGGCTACGCTTCCTTCCAGCTGTTTGTATTCTTCGAAATTACTGATGATAACCATTTTATTTTTTTACTAATTTATCATAATTATTACATTTGAACGTAATTTTTTTGTCCTGTACCGAAAAACCTCCCGCATAACACGGGAGGCAGATGAACATAACAAAATAATAAGTAATTGCTTACATTTTATTTTCCGAACGATATATGGGTCAACTGAAATTATATGAATTAGTATGAGATTCAGCTTATACCGCCGGGAACGTTATGTAAGTTTTTTATCAGAAACCGGATTAAGCAAGTCTTACGTTAACCGCATTTAAACCTCTTTCTCCTTTCTGTATATCAAAAACAACCTGATCGTTTTCACGGATCGAGTTGATGCTTAGTCCTGATGAATGTACAAAAATATCTTTGCTTCCGTCTGCCGGAGCAATAAATCCGAAGCCTTTTGCTTCATTAAAAAATTTTACTGTGCCTTGTTGCATGGTAATGATTGTTAAATTATATATTATCACGATCCCTACACTTTAGGGATCATTTGATTTCATGTTGTATCCTGTCCTATGATACGTAGCGGCTGCCGATTTCTTCCTGTTGGTAACGGCTCACCGTAACTTCCACCGGTTTGCGCAGAACCGCTTCTGCAAATTTCCTGATCCTCTCAGGCATCGCTGCCGAAAAAAACAGCGTCTGTCTCTTGTTAGGCATCAGTTTCAGAATTTCTTTCACCTCATCTGCTCCTCCCGTTTCAAATATCCGGTCGGCTTCATCCAGGACCAGTATTTCGATTTTGGAAAGATCAATGTATCGCTGAACGGCAAGTTCCAATAATCTTTCCGGGGTCGCTACAAGCAGGTCTACCCTTTTTCTTAAGGCAGAAAGCTGTCCGCCGGCTGAAATGCCGTCGAACACGGAAAGCTGTGAAAGCGGAAGATATTTGCTGTAAATTTCCAACTTTTCCTCAACTCCCATTACGAATTCTTTTGCCGGGCTCAAAATAACAACCCTTATTTTCCCGTGCTCCTGAGAATTTTTCTGCAGCAGCTGAAGGATGGGCATTACAAATGCAGCGGTTTTTCCGGTTCCGGAATGCGAACAGGCGATTACGTCATGACCTGCCAGAATATGCGGCACTGCAAAGTTCTGCAATTCGGTAGGCTTCGAATACCCTGCTTCCGTAACGGCGCGGATAATCGGATTGATTAAATGTAAGTTTTTAAAACTGATCATAATCGGCCGGTTGCCCGGTATTTTGTAACGGACCCGTTTACGGAATCCGTATCGTATGGATGATAAATAAAGATGCTCTATCCATTTACCACTTTTGCATGGCCTGCACAATAATTTATCTGAAAATAACAATATTGAACAACAGCCTGCAATGACATATCATTTCTAAAATAAAAGGGATTTTAAGCCGGCTTTTATCATCGGGGCAGATTAATAATCGGGCAGCTGAAAAAGCAAAACTGAATGATAAAAATGTAATTTAAATTAAATCAGTACGGCGAAGGCAGGAACCTGTTTTATGAATACCCTGCAAATGTAAGCGAAAATAATTGGAAAACAATGAATATAATTCACTGATTTTCAAAATTATATTCGTAGCTTACGCACACAAAAAACAAATTGTTTGCAGACTGCGGATAATTTTAAATTTCAGCCTTATGCAAACGTATTCTCCTATTCCACAGCCCCTGTTCAAGCCTACAGAAATCCCTCCTTCCAGGCACATACGAATCGCTTACTTCATCATGGTACATCATAAACCCAATGTTTTTAAAGCCATGTTTGAAAAAATCTACACACGCGACCAGTTTTACCTGATTCATATCGACCGTAAAGCCAGTGCTAAATTTACGGAAGAAATCCAGCTGTACCTGTTGCAGTTTCCCAATGCCTATCTTCTTGAAAGTATGAATATTTTACCCGGAGGCTTCAGTGTGATCCAGGCTGAGCTCAATGCGATGGAATATTTGTTGAATGTAAGCCGGGAATGGGATTACTTCATCAATTTAAGCGGTGAAGATTACCCGCTCCGATCACAGGATATCATCCGTCACTTTCTCACCAGCAATAAAGGACGAAATTATCTTTTTTACTACGACCAGAAGTTTTACAGGCCCGACACCATGCAAAGGATCCAGAATCATTTTACCGAGCTAACCCACAAAATTTCGTCGATGCTCTACAAAAGGGAATTCATGGAGGGTGTTACACCGTATATCGGAGAAAAATGGTTTATCCTTACCCGGGAAACCTGTACTTTCCTGACGAATAACAAAAGGGTAATGGATTTTGAAGACTATTACCTCCATACCCTTTTACCTGCAGAATCTTTCTTTCAGACCGTTCTTATGAATACGGATTTTAAAGACATCATTGTAAATGACGACAAAAGGGCAAGCATCGAGAAGACTTTCTTCAGATGCGGACATCCTACAGAGGATTTCCTCACCTCTCTTACTGCCGGCAATCATCTTTTTATCAGGAAAATCAATGGTAAAACCGATGAAAATATCCTGCATTACATCCAGACCCATTATCATACGCCGCTAGCGGAAATTAACGAGATCGAACGCGAACTGAAAAGAAATAACCGCGATAACAATTGATCTCAACGTTCTAAGAACGTATCATCCGACAAATTTCATAAGGCAGATTTAATTATCTTAATATTTAAACGATACAAACCCTCAACCTGAAGTGTAAGAATTTCCAGCTAGGAAAATCAATCATAATTCTCGGCAAAATCCGATTTAGCACCTCATATCCCAAATGGATCAAAGCCCACAGCACTTGTTATATTGAAATTACTTTAGCCAAAAGAATAAAATCAAATTCTTGTGTGGTTTGGCTCTATAATAAATAATACAAAATCCTTATTGATAGCACAATTACGCCTCACTGCTTATGACTGCAGTCATGATGCTTCCTGATGTTTTAATCCTAGCTTTATGAATATTAACATCAACACCTTATGCAAAATATTTTATGCTTCAGCCATTTGCGGTGGAATTTCATATTTCAGCGCCCTCAGCATGTACTTACCCGGTTTGCCAAAAACTATAACGTTTTTTATTTTGAAGAACCCCATACCGGACCCGATTCTTATGAGATTATAAAGCAGGACGGTATTTCGGTTGTGATAATCCATATCGAAAATCATCATGACGACTACAAAGGAAGAATGACCCGGATTATGGACAGGTTTTTAAAAGATCAGCATATACAGGATTACCTCTGCTGGTATTATACCCCGATGGCACTGGAGTACACCGCTCATCTTACCCCAAAAGTTACCGTTTACGATTCGATGGATGAGCTGTCGGCTTTCCGTTTTGCCCCGCCGCAGCTGCTGGAATTAGAGGAAGAACTCTTCAAAAAGGCGGATGTTGTTTTTACCGGCGGCCATACCCTGTACCAGGCTAAAAAAGACCGTCATCATAACATTCATCCGTTTCCCAGCAGCATAGATAAAGAGCATTTTCGGCAAGCAAGGAGAAAAACAACCGACAGCTCCGATCAGCAGCATATTCCCCACCCGAGATTTGGATTTTTCGGAGTCATTGATGAAAGATTTGACATTGAGTTACTGAAAGAAGTTTCCGCTCGGAAACCCGACTGGCATTTCGTGATCATCGGACCGGTGGTAAAAATTGATCCGGCGGAACTTCCGAAGGCCGAAAATATCCATTATTTAGGTCCTAAAAAATACGATGATCTTCCCCAGTACATCAGTCATTGGGATATTGCCCTGGTTTTATTTGCCATCAATGAATCTACGGAATTCATCAGCCCGACCAAAACGCCAGAATATCTTGCGGCAGGAATCCCTGTGATTTCCACACCTATTAAAGATGTAGTACGGCCTTACGGTGAAGAAAACCTTGTATACATCGCCAACAATGCCGATACGTTTATCGCTTTCGGAGAAGAAGAACTCCGAAAAGATTCCCGTAAAGAATGGCTGATGAAAGTAGACGAGTTCCTGGCCGATGATTCCTGGGACAATACTTTCCGGAAAATGAGCCTTTTAATTGACACCATTAAAACTAACAATGGAATTTATGTATGATTATCTGATTACCGGCTGCGGATTTGCAGGATCCGTACTCGCCGAACGCCTTGCCAGCCAGGGAAAAAAAGTTCTTATCGTCGATAAACGCAGTCATATCGGCGGAAATGCGTATGATTACTATAATGAAGACGGAATATTGGTTCACCAGTACGGTCCGCATATTTTCCATACGAATTCCGAAGAAGTATTCCGTTATCTCTCACGATTTACCGACTGGAGGCCGTACGAGCACCGGGTACTGGGAAGCGTAGACGGCCAGCTGGTACCGATTCCTATCAACCTGACAACCATCAACAAGCTATACGGTAAAAACCTGACTTCCGATGAGGTTGTAGATTTCCTTGCCTCCAAAGCGGAAGCCCGGAAACCGGTACTCACTTCCGAAGATGTAGTTATCAATGTCGTTGGAAAAGAATTATACGAAAAGTTCTTCCGTGGCTATACCCGGAAACAATGGGACCTCGACCCTTCAGAGCTGGATGCCTCGGTAACGGCACGGGTACCGACACGTACCAACAGCGACGACCTGTATTTTACGGATACGTTTCAGGCCATGCCCAAAAACGGCTATACGGAAATGTTCAGAAAAATGCTTTCCCATCCGAATATCCATATCATGCTGAATACCAATTTCCGGGATGTGGTGAATCTTATTCCACATAAAAAACTGATTTATACCGGACCGATCGACGGGTATTTCGATTTCAGGTTCGGGAAGCTGCCCTACCGCTCCATCGATTTCAAATTTGAGACTTTGGATCAGGATAAGTACCAGGCCACAGGAACGGTAAATTACCCGACGTCCAATCTGTATACGAGAATTACCGAATTCAAACACCTTACGGGACAGGTTCACCACAAGACAACTGTTGTTTATGAATATCCTACCGGTGAAGGCGATCCTTACTACCCCATTCCGAGAAAAGAAAACCAGGAGATCTACAATCGGTACAAAAAGCTGGCGGATGAAATGCCTGATGTCTATTTTACCGGCCGTCTGGGTACTTACAAATACTACAATATGGACCAGGTGGTTGCCCAGTCATTGGCATTATTCCGTAAAATATTAAAAGAAAGCGAACATGAAGTACAGATTCAGGCCGTCTGATGAAAACCCTTTCCGGTCGTTTCTGATGGCCGGTTTTGAATGTGCCGATCACCAGAACGCTTTCGGGCAAAGGATCGACCTGACCGAATTAACCGGCCACGACCGGTTGATCGGCGAAGATTATGAAAATCTCCGTGAAATCGGAATAGCTACCGTACGGGAAGGCATCCGGTGGAGTTTTGTGGAAAAAAGGCCTTTTGAGTACGACTGGAGCCAGGTGGAAGACATTATTATCCATGCACAGACGCATCATATCCAGGTGGTCTGGGATATCTGCCATTTCGGGTTTCCGGATGACCTTACTCCGCTGCATCCTATGTTTGCCCGGCGTTTTGCCCATCTCTGCTGTGCTTTTGTAAAAAAATACCGGAGCATGGTTACTGATGGCGAACTTATCGTTACCCCGATCAATGAAGTAAGCTTTCTTTCGTGGCTTGGCGGGGAGGTAAAGGGAACCAGTCCGTACAGCGTACGGCAGGGTTGGGAAGTAAAATATATGTTGATGAAAGCGTATATCGAAGGAATAGAAATGATGAAGGAAACCGATCCCTCGGTACAGATTATGCCGACAGAACCGCTCATCCATATTTCAGCTTCGGATCCTTCTGACCCGGCATTACTGCTTGAAGCCCATCAAAGACATCTGGAACAGTTTCAGGTTTTGGATATACTCACCGGAAAAATATGTCCCGAACTTCGTGGAAAACCGGAATACCTGGATTTCATTGGGGTTAATTTTTATTTCAACAACCCATGGACGATCCATGAACATCGGTTTATTTCCTGGGATGCTGATCCGCCAAATCCATTATGGAAAAATTTAAGCATTCTGGTCAGTGAAGTCTATCTTCTTTATGGAAGGCCAATCGTGATTTCGGAGACCAGCATTCCGGAACACAAACGGTATAGCTGGCTGAAAATGATCAGCAGAGAATGCCTGTCGATCATCAGAAATGGAATTCCATTGTACGGTTGCTGTATCTATCCGATCATCGACCGTTCCGACTGGGATTTTCCTGACATCTGGCACCACAGTGGGTTATGGGATATTCCCGACCCTGACAGCCTGCAAAGGGAAATTCACTATGAAAGCCTATTGGCACTGAATGAATTCCGCCAGGAACTGTCGGATCTGGGATTACAGGAAGAAGTTCCCGTGACGACGGATGTGCTGATATAATCTGATTAAAAAACCGGATGAGAGAAGCTGGAAGCTGATGTTTTTTTACGTCAACATGATGGCCGGTTATTTTGAATGGTAAATGACGAACTTTTAAAGCTTTTTAAACACGAATATATGTTAACATTAAGAAGTTAAGGTATAATCTTTCTAAGCTTGGTAAACTGAATTTTACTGTATCGAATCTAAAGATTTCTTATTATTAAAACTAAGAATAAACTCCGTTGAATCGGATGAAGCACATTAAAAGAGGTCTTTTAAAATATTAAGTAAGATCTAATTATTTACAGGATGATTTAATTTAACCTGAAATTGTCAGGTTTGGGCTGAACCCAAATTTAATTAAAAACAGTAACGTCGGGCTAAAGCCCGACGTTACTATAAATGGGTATCTTATTTTTAAATACCGGCAATTTAAAATCCTGAAATCGGATTATTTATCGGTAATTTCAGATGTTGCCGCATTACTTTGCCTTGTTTCTGAATTTTCCAGAAATTCACGGATGCTTTCTTCCGGAAAAAGTGCCAGAACTTTATTCACATCAATAATTTTATGCTCTTTAATGATGCTTTTTATGGATTTTGCCGCATCCGGCTGAGTGATTAATCTATCCAGAAGTCCATAGGTATTAACCATCTTTTTGTGCGTATTTTCTTCATCCCCTCCGAACCATGAACCGTTGAAATGATGACTTACATAATTCTTGGGAAGGTCCTGTGAAAAATAAACAGACGGATACAGGGTTACGTCATGCTTCAGTTTCTGGATCGTGTCGCTGTTACGGTCTGCCCCGTATTCTTTTTCCAGCATTTCTGAAAAAATATCGGTATTGATGCGTTCTTCAAATCCATTCTGTTGGTCGTAATAGGCGACAAAATCTGCCGCAAGTTTATGTTTCGGCTCAGCCATCCAGAATGCGGAATACGGAACACCCTTTACTTCAAAACCACAAACTGCTTTTTCGGTAAGAAATTCACCCAGTGGCATCTTCAGCTCCATATCGGTATCCATATAAATTCCGCCATGTTCGTACATCACTTTAGACCGTACGTAGTCGGATACGAACGCCCATTTTTTTTGGGCAAACGCTTCTTTCACATAATTATTGTCTTCCAGCGGAGCATTGCTTTCATTCCATTCCACAAGCTCAAAATCAGGGTGGATTTTTTTCCATGAAGCGATGCAATGTTCAGCCAGTTCGTGTTTTGCATGGCCTCCGAACCAGCAATAGTGTATTTTCTTTGGGATCATATTTTATTTTTTAAGTGATTTCGGTATGATACGGTCGTTGCCGCTCTTTGGTATTTGCAATAATCAAACCTTAGTGTAGCATTACAGAACATTTAGATACCATAAATTATTAATTATGAAAATATTTCGCAGAAATCAGTCATTTTAGGGAAAATATAAAGAAGATTAATCAGCCTGATTTTCAATTTTAAATACATTTCATCTCCCTGATTTTTATCGAATATTCTCTTGGTGACTTATGATTTCCCTATTAAATAAAGTAAATGTATTCATTATGGTACGTTTATTTCTTTTACGCTTGATACGATACAGCCATTTATTTTATAAGATTATGGAACAGCAAACCGATTCCCGGTATCAGCCGGAAAAGTATGTAGAAATTACCTTACCCGAATGGGCGAAAAATGCAACGGTTTATGAACTGAACATTCGGCAATTTTCGGAAGAAGGTACTTTTAAAGCCATCGAAAGAGACCTCGTGAGACTGAAAAAAATGGGAATCGATCTGATATGGCTGATGCCGGTAAATCCTATCGGAAAACTCCACCGCAAAGGAACCCTGGGCAGTTATTATTCCGTAAAAGACTACTTCGGCATCAATCCTGAATTCGGTACTGAAGAAGATTTCAGAAGCCTCATCAATGCCATTCATCAGGAAGGAATGTACGTCATTATAGACTGGGTAGCCAACCACACCAGCTGGGACAATGATATGGTGACCGATCATCCCGAATGGTACCGAAAGTCGAGAAAAAACACTTTCCAATCGACCCGATGGAGGGATTATGACGATATTATAGAGTTGGATTACAGCCACCCTGAATTACGGAAATATATGACGGAAGCCCTGAAATTCTGGATTCGCGAATATGACATTGACGGTTATCGTTGCGATATTGCCAGCTTTGTGCCGATTGATTTCTGGGAAAATGTGCGGCAAGAGCTTGATGCCATTAAGCCTGTGTTTATGCTGGCAGAAGCCGAAGACCGCGAACTCCACCGCAAAGCCTTTGATGCCACCTACAACTGGACGCTATGGAATATCCTCCACCAGCTTGCTTTAAATGAAAGAAGCGTAAAAATCCTTACAGAAGCTTATCTTGCGGAGCATGTATCCATCTTTCCGAAAGAAGGGATCCGCCTGAATTTTCTCGATAATCATGATAAAAATTCCTGGGAAGGCAATCAGTATGGCAATTTCAGGGAAGCTTTGCACGCGGCTACGGTGTTTACAGTGATGATGGACGGAATGCCTTTGGTATACAGCGGTCAGGAAGCCGGACTGGACCGTTCGCTGCAATTTTTTGAAAAAGATCCCATCGACTGGAAGCCTCATGAAAACGAAGCACTTTACACGACGCTTTTCAGCCTGAAGCACAAGAACAAAGCCCTCTGGAACGGAAAATATGGCGGGGAAATGGTAAGAATCGTGAACGACAGGATGGACCAGATAATTTCATTTGTGCGGGAAATGGACGGCGATAAAGTACTGGCCTTTATGAATCTCAGCAATAAACCTGTTACCGCACAGTTTGATACTTCTTTCGACACAGGCAGGTACGTGAATCTTTTCACAGAAGAAGAGAAGAATGTTCCCGATACCCTGGTGCTCTCAATGAATCCGTGGGAATATATGATCCTTCATCATGAACAGGCAGCAAATTGTACTGACTCATAAAATACATTGAGCTTTAAAAGCTGAACTAAGATTAACCATTAACCTCACTTTTTATGAATACTTTTACTCAAAATATTTTAAAAGGCATTGCCGTAGGATTAATTGCTTCTTTTATTAAATCACTTGCAGAACCGCCTTTGCAGAAGCTGGGAGAAAAGATGTTTCCACCGGAACCTTATAAGCTGAGCCTTCGCGGCGCTGATGTTACCGGCCATCCGCAGAATATGCCGCCTGCGGTCCTGGCCAGACAAATCTATTATGATACGACCCGGAAGGAGCTTTCAGAAGAAGATACATTAATGGTTATGAACATTATTCATTATGCGCTGGGGACTGTAATCGGAGTAACTTATGTGGTACTCGCCAACAGAAACCGACGTTTCCAAACGGGTGAAGGTATTGCTGCCGGAGTAGCCGTCTGGGCATTCACCCATGGCTCCACTGTTCCGATGCTAGGCCTTCAGGCAAAGGTAAATGAAATGCCTGCTTCGTGGTGGGTATGGGAGTTCGGATCGCATGTTGTTTTCGGGATGGCAATGGAACAAAGCAGAAAAGTACTGAATGCTGTTTTTTAGATCTATTTGCTTATACGCTGGAAACCCGCAGAGCTGTTATGGCATTATTCCTTATAATGGTGAGTATGTTGCTGTTAATGAACCATCTCTAATCCCATGAAGCTCAGGATCCTGTAATAGAAAAATGTATGCTATTAATAATGCTTTACTTAATCCCTGATCAATCTAAATAATATTTATTTATCCCTGAAAAATTGCTTAAATTTTAATACTTTTGAGTAGAAATCCATAAATAATGAAGAATTACTTTTCCAAGCCCTCCTTGATTCCCGATAATGAGGAAGAAAGGATCGAAAGACTGAATCAATACTGTATAGTTGACACGGCCAGTGAAAGAACGTTTGACAATGTTGCTTCCATTGCTGCAGAACTTTTTGATACACCGGGTGCTTTCGTGAGTTTTGTGGATACCGATAAGGTTTTTTTCAAAGCCAACCTGAGTAATCTTCCCATCAACAAAGTGCTTCGTGAAGACAGCCTCTGCTCTATTGCGATACACGAAAATGAATTATGCATTATTAATGACACCCATCTTTATGATGACCTGAAGCAAAAGCCTTTTGTAGCATGTGAAGGGGGTATACGGTTCTACGCGGGTGCCCCGATAAAAACAGAAGACGGCTATAACATCGGAACCGTTTGCGTTATTGACAGCAAGCCCAGGCACGACGTTTCGGAATTTCAATATTCCGTACTAAAAAAACTGGCAGGCGTAGTTCTGGATAAGCTGGAGTCCATGAAAGCTAAGCGAAAGATCGCTAAGATAGCAGATGACAGGCTTCATCACATGGTCCATAATGTCCTTAATCCGCTGACTTCCATTGGACTTTCTGCACAGCAAATACAAAGAAAGACTGAAGAAGGAAATCTGATCCACAGGCTTGCCCATACTATTGTGGAAAATACGAGATCTACAGAACAGATGCTGAGCAAAATGCTTAGCGATGCCGCTTCGGAAGAACAATATATCGAACTGGAGATTACCTCTATCAACCCTAAAGAGATTATCGATGAAGTATGTGCCAGCCTGGGACAGATCCTCAGCAACAAGCGACAACAAATAAAACTGGATATTTCCACGGATACCGGCATCAAAGCCGATCGCCAGCGTCTTATCGATATTCTGACGAATTACCTGAGCAATGCCTCAAAATATTCCCCTTTCGGCTCAGAGATCTGTGTCTCTTGTAAGGAGCATGATGATTCGATCATTTTCAGCGTGAATGATAAGGGCCAGGGTATTCTCCGTTCCGAGATCGATCTCCTGTTTACTAAATTTTCAAACCTTTCTTCCGTACCTACGGCCAACGAACGATCACATGGATTCGGACTGTATTCGGTGAAGATCCTCGCCGATATGCACAACGGCAAGGTCTGGGCGGAAAGTGAAGGTCGTGGAAAAGGAAGTACTTTTTTCCTGCAGCTGCCGAAATGATTTTACAAATCCAATGGTAGCCCTTTTTTCGTTTATTTCGTCAACAGGATGTCCGGAACAATCATGATTTTTCATATCGGTACTCTTGCTTTCATTTGAAGTAAGCTAAATAGATTTATATAAAAACCTCTGACGATTTTCAGGAATTATTATTAATGTGAACCCAAAGCAGAAACCAGGTGAAAGGCTGGAAGAAGGAACCGGATGCCTGAAGTTTCTTCAGTGAATGCATATTAAGGGTCTTCCTATCAAATGATCCTGTTTGCATTTTGTTTTTTGTGTATTTGGTTACTATAGATCATGCCATATTCAAATTAAAAAATCACATACCAGTATTACAACCTGTATTATGGCATTTTCATTCAAGTCAATGAATTGGATAGAATTCCAACTATTCACCAATACCAATCGTTCTTCCGGTTCCGGAGAAGAGCTGCAGCTGAAATCGACGGTATTTTTATGTTTCTTCAATATAAAATATCCGTTCTCTGCATTATTTCAAAATCCACATAAGGTTGTTTATAAAGCAGCTCAAAAGGTAATCTGCCTCTGGGGATGGTTCTGCCGCGAATGACATACCCGGCTTCTTTCTTGGTTATGAATGTATCAGCTGCAGACACTCCGGGATATTCGGTGGCAAAGTGTGCATTTTCATTCTTGAGGTACATCTGTATGCCATTAAAGTTTTTATCGGTAATATACAGCCGTAATGTGCTGTTGATGGTGGTTACGAATTTAAAATCAAATGCCCGGTCCAGTTCTATGATGAGATGGGGCCAGTTTTTGATAATATGTGACTGTATAACGATGCCGTAAGATTCGGTTTCGAAATTAAATGCTTTTTTGACCGTCTCATTCTGCAAAATATACTTTTTAAAAATATCCGTTTTCAGCTTCGGCCCGGCGCTGAAAATACCGTAAAGAAAGGCCAGCAGCCAGGAATTGTCGATTTTAAAGTATTTGCAGCTTTCTTCGGTGCTAAGATCCGAGTGGGGAAATAAGTAATACAGCGGAAAATTTTCAAATTTCAGAAAGCCCGTCGTATAATCGGCCAACACTTCAGGAAGCTGGCAGGCCGAATCATCGGTGGAAAGCTTTACCAGATGGGTTGTCCTGTTCTGCTCCTCGATTAGCTGCTGTAAGGATAAGTCGTATTTCCACTTTTTCAGCTCCTGCAGAACCTTATTGTCTTTCATGACCATCAGCCGGCCGAGCTGCCATGCCGATGCATACGTCATGTCATACATTTTGGTGTCTTCATTAAACAGGATCAGGTGGTCTGCATGATCCGGCAGGTAACGGTTTTCAGAGATGCCGTTAAACATTTCAAGATCAAAAGTATACTTTCTGTTCACAAAAGGGCCCTGGTACCAGGAAATCATTTTGCCTCCTCCCTTCAGCTGGTGTTCCAGCGGTACTTTTGCAATATTGAGCAGGCGGTTGGCCGCTTCATGGCTGGTTATGGTATGGGTTATAAAGGCCTGTATTTTCAGCTCATGCAGGAGTCCTTTCAGTGTTTTCCCATTATACTCCAGATATTCCAGAATATGGTTATTGTGCTGTTCAAGCTTCTCCTGGTCTTCCTCTAACTTATGTGCTAAATCATTTTCTTTTTCAGTATTGCCCGTAACATTATCCGTCAGTTCCGCCTTAAACCTGTTAAAACGAACCTTCTTTTTATCCAGGAATTTTCTGTTTTCTTCCATCAGCCTTTGCAGGGTACGGTACGACGG
The DNA here is from genome assembly GCF_042610505.1 of Chryseobacterium sp. sg2396. Classification (NCBI taxonomy): domain Bacteria; kingdom Pseudomonadati; phylum Bacteroidota; class Flavobacteriia; order Flavobacteriales; family Weeksellaceae; genus Chryseobacterium; species Chryseobacterium sp. sg2396. The sequence goes on from NZ_JBHGAQ010000021.1 coordinate 33,202, forward strand.
ATTTTCTAGATTGCTGCTGATGATATTTTTAAGCCCTTCATAATCCGATATTTCAGAATCTTTTATCCCGGAAAAATCCTTGAAGTTTGGGTGATTTTTCATTTTTTTCAGATCGATCTGATATAATTCCGTCCCGATGGATTCAAAAGACCATTCATGCAGGACGACACAGCAGGATGTTTTGGCTGCGGTTCTGAAAATCGTTCCGGAATGTTTTTCGATGTTGGCATAATAACAGACAAAAATGCGGTACCTCGTGTCCGGCTCAACCATACGGTGGGCCATCACGATACTTGTTTCCTCCGGTAAATTCAGGGCTGCTATTTCCTTGTGCTTCTGAATTCGGACGTGTGCCAAAGAACCTGTAAGCTCCGGTGGGGGCGTAATGTATGATCCCTCCTCAAACTTCAGGAGGGTAATCGTTTTCCGTTCCGATTCCAGGGAGCCTGTCAGAAAATCCGTGTTGCTTTCTGAAAGTTCAGCCTTATTCTGCTCAAATTCCTCTTCTTTGATCAGCACCAAAAACAGGTAAGGCAGTTTCTCCCCGTTATAATGGCATTCGTATTCCCATGGAAGCGTACTTCTCCTGAACTGGATGTGGGGAAATACGCCGGCATAATTTCCTTTTCCTTCATGAATGGGGTAAACGGCCAGGACTTCATTTTGGGGGATCTGATGGTTGTATCCGGCGACATGAAATTCGGTGATCTGAGGATTCCCTTTTTCAAGTTCATTATCCAGGCGGGCAGTTACCGTATATTTTCCGGCCTGTACGGCAGGGATATGTGAAGGTCCGATCCCGATGTCATTCGGTTCATTTTGCATAAGATGTCGTTTTATAGGTGCCCAAAATCGTTTTGTAACGGTAGGTTTCCAGATCATTTTCCAGATCAGATACATCGAATTCATGGTCATCCATAAGATTGAGTTCTTTAAGGATATGTTCCGGTCCGAAATGGTCGTTGTTTACTTTTTCTACGGCAAAACCATGGAAACCGTCTTCATAATTTTTAACGGCCGTATCGTATAAGGACGCAGGTACGGACTGTACCGGAACAACCGTTTTCGGAAATTCCAGCCGGATCCCTTTGCAGATATCCTTCAATAGATTATCACCGGATAAAGCTTCTTCGTCTGAAATATGGTTTTTATCATTCCACACAGATCGGGCTACCGACTGTATGATCAGTTCGTTTACCAAATCGATTTTTGTTTTATCAAGCATCACTTCCAGATACAGCGTGTTTTGAAGTGCAGGGGAACCGGAATAGACAGGATAGATGGTCTTGCTGATAAGTTGCGTTTCTGTTCCCTCAATGGCCGTGATCGGAATTTTACTGTAAATATCGAGGACGAAATCTTTTGGATTCACCACGGTTCTTTGCGGCCCGTTTTCAGGTCCGGCCTTTTTAATGATCCCTTTTGAGATGCTGCAGGTTAAAATTTTATCCGCATCATCCAGATAGGCTTTTACGAAATCGGGTCTTTGCAGTTCCGGCTTTTTCCTGTGTTTTTCGCCGAAAGAGGTTTCCAGTTCGTAGCCTGCTATTTTAATCATGGCTTTTCCGCCGAAATCGGGCCCTGCTACAAGCAACGTGGCCATGATGTTCTGCCTGTAGCTAATGCTGAGCCAGCCGATCCCGACCCTTAAATCAATAAAAACGCGGCAGGCAATTTCCGCTTCGTAATAGAACGGATTCCAGCTGATGATAAAATCGGCCTGGAACTGTATGGCGATATTTGCATAGAGCAGGCTTCCTTCATAGGTATAAACGATACCGGCTTCTATCCCGGCCATGATACAGCCCGTGGTAAGCGCATAATAAATTTTGCCGTAAATATTTACGGGCCCCAGGTTCAGATCAAATCCAAGCCTCGGAATATCGCTGGGATAATGCTGTGGCGGTTTGAATTTGGGATGATAGCCGCCAACGGATAAAACAAAATCTCCGGCAGCCTCCCCTTTCAGCCACATTCCGAAAGCAAAACCGCCGGTAAGCTTCAGCTGGGGAAGCAGCACGTAGGATTTCTCAGTAAGCTGTCCCCTGGCGATAAAAATACCGTCTTCAATATCCGCTCTCAGAGAAAATGCAAATTCGATGTTGTAGACCCCTTCAAGAGCAGATACCGACAGCCCCAGCAGATTAACGGAAGTCTTATTGCCAAAGGCTACCGCCAGAATTCCCGTAGTGACAATAATTTTATAAGTGTCGAATTTTATCCCGGCAACAATAACATAGCTGTTATCCTCCGGCGGAATATACCGGTTAAGATCCGCAAATATTTTCCGGACGCTGTCCCCTTCTTTTAGTCCCCCGTTCCTGACAATTTTCACTAAGGGGAATTCGGCCACTTCGGAAATATTGGGCATCACGAAATTTCTGTTCAGTCCAAAACCCAGCGCCAGCCCGAGAATATTGAAAGAAGGATCTATGGGAATCGGCACCCCCAGATATCCGAAAGCAAACATGGACGAATAGGCAGGCGTTTTTATATAGGAACCGATGGCCACGATTTCAATCTTTCCCATTTTGAAGGTCACCAGCCCGTTGTAGGTTTCCGTTTTTTCCGAAGTTCCGGCCGCCGTGGTGGCTTCCGTAATTTCTCTCATAAAAGCACCCGATACGGATAACGAAGGGGTATGATAGGCCAAAGAAAGCCCTTTTAATGTAAACTGTATTTTTGCAAGAGAACCCGGAAAGCTGAATCCGTTTAAAATCTGAAACGGAATAATAATGCCCATGCCGATAACCTCAAAAGAAAACGGGCCAATGCTGAGCTCTGCCGAAATAGTCAGCTGAATACTTTTCCCGGCGATTTTCGGAGCTATTTCCATAATTTTTACCGGAGATCTTTTCACGGGTCCGGTTGTATCTGAAGCAACCGGGACTTTTTCTTCTTTACCCGAAGCAGGAACCGCCGGCAGTTTTCCCGTATTTTTGGAGGGAAAGACAATAATCTGCTTTTCCTGACCGGAATAATATTCGAGTCCTACATTAAAATCGCGCTCGATTTTAATCTGCTGATCTATGATCCAGACCTTATTTTTAAATTGCTTTTTTAAGAAAAATTCCGATGTTTTGGAAAGGCCGGTTTCTTTTTGCGAGAAATACACCAGATCCAGCTTTGAGATCCCGTAGTCTTTCAGGTATTCCCCTACCAGCGGCAGACCGGAAAATCCGATAGCTCCATTAAGGGAAAGGCTCAGAAGATTGAATTTTCCGGACAGCAGAATAAGGAGGTTAAAATAAGGGTAAGCCAGTTCTATCCTGCTGGCAGAAAGATGATCGGCGGTTTTTTTATCTTCCAGTTTGTAGATTCCGAAGTCCGCTTCTTCAGGGATAAAAGGATCGATAATTTCTGCAAAATCCCGGTGATCGTCAAGAATGGATTTCAGCCTGTTCTTCGCTCCGGGTAGGCGGTTTTTAAGGTGCATTTCTGAAAATGCACCATTGCTTTCAAAAGCACCCTGCAGATTGAGTTCGAAATCCTTAATTCCGACCTGCAGTTCCAGCTGAATGATTTTATTTTTATCCATATATCCAAACAGTATCAAAGAAAACGATACCTACATCAGTTTGATGATATACCTCAGCGTGATGTGAGAAGGTATGATGCTGAAGCTCCTCGCTTCAAGCCTCGATGGCCTGTGGTCGTCGCTGTCCATATCGTTATTCGTCAGCCTCTTTACGAAATAATAGTCATGGCTGTGGTACAGGGCATCATTATTGTCGATACCTCTGGTTCCCCATTTTGTACCGACATTGAATCTGGTTTCATAATAAGCATGGTTATGCCAGGGCAGGTTTTCTGCTGTTAATCTCATCTCATCCGAACCTCCTTCTCTTACGGCATCCGAGTTCGTACCCCTGATAAATTTATTGATGAGGTTCGGTTTTCTTCGCCCTATAATTCTTATTGCGTCGGAATTTCTCCAGTCTATTTCACTCCCATCGCACAATTCCCACCCCCACGGTATCTCTTTACCTGCAAAAGCGACAACGGTACCAATGGGAACGGATACATATTCGTTATTGGCATACAGCCTGTTTTTAATTTCCGTTTTTTCAGCAGTAATTCTAATGAGCTCCCGGCCATCTTTCACAATTTTCAGCTCATTGGATAGCAACTCAATCTGCTTTTTCAGTTTCAAAAGTTCAACCGTCAGGATATTGATATTCCCTCCATCAGATTCCAACCGCTTAATATTCCCTTCATTGGATTCCAGCCGGCTGATATCACCGCGATCTGATTTAAAATCATTTATATTTAATTTTTCTGACATAATGATTGAATTAATTTAGATAAAGTATCTTTCTGATCCTGAGAAAACCTTTTTCTGATAAACCGTTTACATATATAAAATATGACCGGCCTACACCGTTTTCATAATGTAAAGCATCTTCACATTAGGAGGCGTGATATCAAACGCATGTCCCTCACCGGTCCTCGTGGTGAAAAGCCGGCTTGTATTTTCCGAACTCCCGTTATAAAAATCGGCTCTGTCGTCACTACCAACGGCGTGTGAAGTTGTGACCGCCTGCCGGGTATAAAAATTATATTTCATTTTTTCGTATTCATGGGAGTGAGATGGTATATTCAGTTCGGTCAGGACAATGCTTTTGCGCCCTGTTTCGACTTCCCGGTTCCTGCTTTTATCTGTTGTTCCGAAGATGACTTTATTGTCCAGATTCGGTGCGTTGTTTCCGTCGCACACTTTCCAGCCTTCGGGAATTTCCCGTCCTGCAAAGGCTACAATGGTTCCTATGGGTACCGATACCAGTTCTTCATTGGCATAGAGTTTATTTTTAACTACTGTTTTTTCAGAATTAATTCTGATCAGTTCCTGCTTCAGGTTATTTACTATCTTCAGGTCATTTTTAAGCAATTCGATGGTCTCCTCCAGTTTTACCATTTTAGCCACCAGCTGATCGATGGTTGCGGTGTCTGCTGTAATGTTTTTAAATTTACTTTTTCCCGATTCAAAATCGTTTATATAAAATTTTTCCTCCATACTGTTGTCGTGCTTATTGATAATAATAAAATATTTTGCCGGTCCTGAGATAAAACCGGGCCCTGCCGTTCCGGTAACCGGGAATATTTCTGTATTCCAGGTAAAACGGATAAGATCCTGAAGGGAAATCCGGGCTGTCATTTTTAGCCAGCAGACCTGAGATTTCAATATCCATCCACTGGTTTTGCTTAATGACCGTATTTTCTTTTACATAAATTTTGAGATGTTGATCTTTAACCGTATTCAATTCCCTGCCTTCCCTGTTTTTTATCTTAATGTTAACAACCTGCAGGACATCGTCCCTTACTATCCCCATCTGTCCGGAGGTTACTTCAAAAGATGCATTTTGTCCGAAAGCGACTTCTTCTCTCCGGCTGTTCATGATTCTCAGGATGATCGTCTGGGCGGTTTTTTTTTCACCGTTATATAAGGTATCATTACCGAAAACAAACACTTCAAAAGGGCAGACATCGGCCCCGCGATCATCCTGTATAGCAACCGTCCGATCGATGGTTACCGATTTACCGCCGGACAGGACCATGTTCGTATGATCTCCCGTTTTCAGCGTGCAGTTTGTGAGTTCCAGCTGCACAAACATTCTGTCCTGATTCCTCAGATTCACCAACCCCACAAATGGAAGAGGGATAAAAATTTTGCGACCTTTTATCATGGCTGTCCCTGCTTTTATAGCTATAGAGAAATCATCCCCTTCCGTGCTTACGGATGCGGTTTCAGGAACGCTTTCTTTCAGCTGAAAAAATCCTTTTTTGGCTTTCAAGATAAGATGAACATTCCTGTCAGGATGAAATTCGATAAAGTAGGTATCAAGATCAATATCCAAGAACAATCCCTTCGTGTCATCATCCAGAAAGAGCCGGTCCTGATACCCGGACTTATTGTAAAGGCTGAACCCGATCGTACTGAAAACCGACAGGTTCTCTGCATTCTGATAGCTCCGTATTTTTTTCAGGGCAGAGGCGTTGACTTCCTCCTGAATGCTGAGATCGGAAAACTTTATGTTGCTGTTTTTTCCGGCCTGCAGCTTTATTTTGCCGATTGATCCTAAAGAGAGATCCGCCTTGTTTATTTCTTTATTAAATAAAAAAGTTTTTATTTTATCACGGCTAATGGTAACCGTAATATTATACCACGTATCCTGCGTAAGCGGTTCTGTGGGGTTTTCCATAATCCATAAAATGTTATTCCGGATTGCCAGGCTGTACAGGTCATCAACAACCAGAAAAGAATCATCCGAAGCGTTACCCTGCAACAGCTGATAATTAAAAAACAGGTTGATGACATACGATTTATCAGCCTCAATGATAAATTCACCGAAAGTAAAGTGTATAGCATTGCTGTTTTTCAACAGCAGATAGCTGCCTCTCCGGGTGTCGAAATCAATATTCGAGTCCTGCAGTTCGGAAACAATCGTGACGTTTCCGTTGGTATTGATGATCTGCCGGTTTTCCAGGCTGTCCAGAGGAAAATGATAAGAGAGTATGTTACTCATCGGTATATTGGGATTATAATTGGTTAGATTTAATGGATACCCAGCCTTCTTTTAATATTAACCCGGGAATAACGGGATTTGAAATATTAAAATCCATAATGGACATTTTGCTTCTTTCAATAAGCTGAACCAGCCTTTCATCTTCTTCCGTCAGAGATTCCCGGTGTATCCATTCCCGGTATTTTTCCGCATCTATGTAATACAGGTTTTCGTCCGGGAAGAATGCTTCCTCGGCTATCAGCCCTTTTGTTCTCAACGCGTCAAGATCTTTCTCTTCCAAACCTTTTAAGGACAGATCCTGGGTGATACGGTTGAGGACCGGTTTATTTTCCGCAGAGAGCTTTTCTTTTTTTGTTTTCTTAAGGTCTATCCAGGACCAGCGGTAGCGTTTATCTTTTAACAATGAAAGCTGCAGATTTTCTTTGGGCGTTACCACGGGAGAGGTGAGCAAGGTAAGCTCGATCTTCCGCAGTGCATATTTAATTTCATTATAGGGCAGGCTTATATTTTTTTCAGGTAAAATTCCGGATTTCACAAAGAGCCCCGCTTTGGGATGAAGTAGCGCAATTATGGATTTTTCAGGTCCGTTTATGGTAACAAACCCTTTGTTATCTTCCGTTTTTGAAGCCATAGCCAGCTTTTGTAAATCGTTCTCCTGCGGAATGATATGCAGGTCCTGCAATGTTTCCCAGATCAGATTTCCCTTTTCGGTAAACTGTTTTAAGATATAAGGCCGGGAGAGATCTCCTTTTTCATCGAGTATCTGCTCAAGGAGAAGGATCAGGGATTCAAACCGGCTGCCGGCGGAGTTCCCGTTTTCTTCCTTTATGGAAGATGTTTCCGGATTTTCCGGATTAAGCAGCGCGGTAAAACGGTCCAGAAAAAAATCCATATCGGAGCTGATCAGGTCATCCGGCTTGAACGGTACGGAACGATTCCGCTTATCGCTTCTGGGATTGCTGCTCACGAAGGCACTTACTTTTTCCAGTTCTTCCGTGTTTAAGATATCAGCTAACTCAGCACTTTCTTCAAAGGCTGATTCCAGGGTCTTCCGGATTGATGACGGATTTTTCAGCTTTTTTCCTGAAGCATCAGAATTCAGCCCGTTTTTTATATCCTGATAAATGGTAAAGCTTTTCCGGGCAGCGGAACTCAGGCCGGAAACGGTCTGGCTGTTGATGTAAAGCATCCGGCGGTTGAAATCGCCTTCTTCCATATGCCAATAGCCTATGAGTCCGTCATTGTATTGATTGACATCTCCGAAACGGACCGGAAACCTGATGTTGCAGAGTCCGCTTTCGTGAGCGGAATGATCGGATACAACATCTCTGTTTTTAACATTATACACAGGCTTTCCTCTGGAAACCAACCGGTAGTCTATTTTTGCAATTGCAATCGGGAGGGAAGCCATGGTTTCCATCAGCGATGGGTTCTGATAATTTTCCGGAGCAATGTGTTCTAGATTATGCTGGATTTCTTTAATTACCTCAGCGACAAAGCCCGGCTTTTTACTTTGCTTTGAAAACCATTTCACCATATTTCTGAGATCGGGATTTTCAATCTTTTCAATGCCTGTCTTCTTTTCATATCCGGAGGCGGTATGAAAGGGCGTAGGTTCCCACTGGCCTTCATCGTTCACAGCACCGATGTGCAATCCTTCACTGTTGAAAAATTCAAGATGCTGATTGATGAAAACCGGTATCATCCATCCGATCACAGGACTTTTCACCGAGTCTGAGGTATGATAGTCGAATTTAATATCCAGTGCAGAAGGCTGCAGCACTCTCGGTGGCAGGATCACCCAGTTTTTCCTGTCGGCAAAGGTCTGGTTTTTTGTGGTGATGATCTTATCCGGATAAATTTTCTGCTCCCGTCCGAAACTGTCTGTCACCCTGAGACGGCTTATGCTCAGCGCCCCATTTCTTAACGGATTGAACGTAGATAAATGATTGGCTGACAATAAACTGATGTTTGCTTTATGATTATTCAGCAGAGCAGTAAGTGCACGGGCTGCCTTTTTATGGTTCCGGAACCCGTTGGGAATGAAAGGCAGTACAGACAGGGCATGGCTCCGCTGGATCATCAGGTTGTTGAAATCCGAAAGGGTAAATTCAAACAGATCGGTTCTTTCAAGCTTTGCCCTGTATTGTTCCAGGAGGTTATAGATCGGCTGATTCTGATCTGCTTCCCTGAAGGTTTCAACGGCTTTTTCAATTCTGCCCAATACATATTCTTTCAGTGTGCTGTCTACCAAGGAGTTCCCGTAGTACTGATTTCCGGAGGAATTATAGGCAATATTATCCAGCTTATAATCTTTGATCAGGTCGGCATTCTGCTCATCCAGACAATAGGTATCGAATAAAAATTCTGAAGAGAAATTTTGATCTGCCGTGTTGAGGTAGTGTCCGTTCTTTTTGGGCAGGAATTCAGCATGCCATTCTACTTTAAGGGTTTTCCAGAGATTGGCTGCCACTTCTGTTACCGGAAGCATGTTGTCCCGGACCATTTTATCGATGAAACGCTCTATGCGGCCTTCAATTTCAACATATTTTTCCTCCGGGGAAATGGTGTCACCAGCATCAAAGGTCCGGACCAGGGCATTTTTACCGGAGGTGGAGACAATAACGGTCGGAGGTAGTGCTTCATAAAAATTATGCGTATTCTTCTTTTCGATCGTTATTTTTGAAAGCGCAAGATGCCTTAGTTCTTTTTTTATTGTCAGCTCATCAGAATTTTCATGCAGCGATGGCAGGTATTTCAGGGATGCTGCTTTCAGGTCTTCTATTCTTCTGATCAACTTATCAATTACCATTTCAATGTCTTTGCTGGTTTTTATCCGGTACTGAAGCTCTTCGGTGGTAATATGGATCCTATCTGCCAGCTGCCGACAATACATTTCCGTGTATTGTAGAGTTTCTATTTTAGCTTCGATCTGTGCAAGAGATCCGTTTACGCGGTTACCGGCAGATCTTTCTAAAAATACGTCAGACAAATAATTGGACCAGTCGATATAGGCAGATTCCAGATCAGAATAAAAATGATGATGGGCGTCATCGCATTCTCTCTGCATGCGATTTAGCTGCTCCAGATCATCTGCAAATAATTTTTCAATTCCGTAAATCACTGCGGTGCTGTCTACAGGCAGATCTGTGGCCATTACCTGCCATCCGGAGAACCCGGCGGTGACGCTGAACTGTTTTTCATGCTGCTGATGTCGCAGGCGGGAAACCCAGTCCAGCTTCTGATCGCTCAGGCTGTCTATATTCAGTACGGATTCTATCTGCTCTTCTTTTCGTAATCTTTCGACCAGTGTTTCGCCTTCATCATTTAAATCCTCGAGTATCAGAGCTGTCAAAGCTTCCGGAAGCGTATTCGCCACTGCGATATGCAGGGCCCCTTCCTGTTTATTGGTTTCCCCGGTTTTTATAATGAAGTTACCGGCAACAACCGGCAGGGTCCTGTCTCCTTCCACCCAACCTATAATCAGATAGGATTCATCAGAAACCGGCTCACGATCATGGAACCCGAATACGCTTCTGCAATTGCCGAAATGTACATCAAATGAAAGGCTTCCCCAGCCGACCGCCGTTAAATTCCCGAGATGCTCCGAAGACCCACCGGCCTTCCTCTCCCATTCACAACGGGAATATTTCCTGCCGATGTAGCAGAACGAAAAGTCTCCCTCCGGCTTTCCCCGAAGGTAGCTGCAGGTCTGATTCCGGTCCAGAGCCGGATCGTTGACATCCCAGATGTAATCGCTTTCGACGATCCATTCCCGGTCTCCCCGCCTGATATACCAACGGTCGGGAGCGGGCGGCAGATTTCCCTGATCATCAAATTTCTTAAAGAATCCGGGCAGAACGAAATGGATATGAACTCCCTTTTCCAGATAAACGGCGTTGTCATAAGAGAACGGAGGCGGAATGACCGAACTTGTATCAAAAGGCGTATTGGGATTTTCAAACACATCTTCCGGCATGTTCATCCACGGGATATTTTCAAACCGGATATCCTGGCCAATGATCTGCTGCGGCTGATCCAGGTACAGGGCATTGATCTGTAAAGGGAGTAATCGGGGCACTAATGATGATTAAACAGGTTTTTTTTCTTTTTTTTCTTTTTCTACAGTTCCTGCTTCAGTATCAGGGGGACTCAGGAGCTTGCTATTGGCTTCAATGTTGGTTTTCAGCTCATTTAACAACTCGTTAAAATTCTTATCCACATCCTCGGCTTCGTAATGGATAAGAGAGGCTTTTTTGAACCTGATGCCCAGCGATTCCAGGAAAGAATCCTCAGCTTGCCAGTCTTTTTTATTGATCTCCGCCTCGATATCATCGACCTCTTTTTTGGCATCTGCCATTTCTGAAGCTATTTTATTTTCTTCGACCCATCTCAGATAGGCTTTTGCCAGGCTGAAATATTTTTTCAGCGCTTTGTCTTTTTCTTCACCGGCTTTTGCATTTTCCCATGCCGTTTTAGCTTCAGCAACATCTTTTTTGTCTACCCTGTTTTCAAGAGTCAGGTAATAAAGGCTACGTTGCTGCACTCCATTTACATCACAGCCCAGCTCCCCTTTCAGACCTTCTATATTTGCAAATTCAAGAGCAGACTGGATGCTTTCATTTTTTATCCTGCTGCTGTCCACATTCCCTTTTCCGATCAGCCTTTTGTCAGCGCTCATATAAAGAGCGTGGATATCCACACCCAATACTTCTACATTTCCGTATATGATGGTGTTGGAGGCATTCACGCGTAATTCAGTACCGGCTGCCGGATCTTTGAAGACAAATCCTTTTTTCCGGTCTTTGCAGTTCTTAACATCGGAAATATCGTAGATAAAATCGGTTTCGGAAGCCTTCAGGCTATCTCTGAGATCTTTGTCGTCATCTCCTGTCAATGTATTTTTTTCTATCTCTTTACTGTCATCATCTTTACCTACGGTTACTTTTCCGTATTTATCCGTATTACCGGTCACTGAAAGAACCAGGTATGCTTTATCAGCGGTAAAGACTCTTTTAAAATTTTTTAATGCCATGTTTAATATGATTTTAATTATAGATGTTTTCCGATTTTTAGTATGTGGAAGTTATCTGATCTTTTAATTTTGGTAATTTTGGTAATCCATCTGATGGGCAAATACGCAAAAAAAAAGAATGGATGCCCCCATATTCTCCCAACAAAAGTAATAACTCCACGAAATATTTCCGTACGTATAAATACGGATTTTAGGGATAAGATATAGTTTCGAAATAAGATATGCAGGGATAGGGATAATTTTATTTTATAAAGCCAAAACTTTCAGATTAACACTTTGAAAAGTTCGCCGATTATTTACTGATGGAAAGTATACGATTAAACCTAAATTCCTTAATGTTAAAAATACATTTAGAATTTGAACAGCCTCTCATCAAGAGCTATTCTATAAAAAATTAAAACTACACTTATACTGTTTTAGGCACTTATTTTTAAGATTTGCTACCCAATCTGAATCTTATAATAAGCCATCCACCGCTTCAGGTTTCCGACCATTCTTTTCAGATGATCTTCGTTCAGAAAGATATTGGTCCAGTATTCAAACCTGTCGCACTGAACACTTATATAGTAAGTCATGATGGCTAAACATGCATAGGGTAAAAACTTTTTTTCCTCATTGCTGATTTCCGTTACTGTCTCATATCCATTCAGGAAGGCATCTGCCTTTGTCTTATACTCCTCTTCATCTAAATGTGTTGCCAGCAACTGAAAGAGGAAATAGGAAATGTCGAAACATAAATAGCCGTTGCCACAGAAATCGAAGTCAAAAAAAGTTACTTCTTTTTCATCGATGTGCAGATTGTCAAACCATACATCAAGATGAACGGCTCCGCACCTCATTTTCTGAGGGTCAATGCTTTCCATTTTTTGCATTAAAAAAGCAGAAAGGATTTCTAAAAACTCAATTTCGTTCTTGTTTTTACCGTAAAATTCTTTTGCTTTTAAAACAGGATATTTAAGTAGGTTTTGGGTATTATACGATATTCTTTTCAGTTCGAAATTTTCTGTCGACTGATGAATTTCCGCCAGTGCCCGTCCAATCATAAAACTTGTTTCCTCTGAAAACTTTGCGGTTTTTAGACCTTTCGCATACGAAAATAAAACGCCAAATCTTATTCCTTCCGGGGCATCAATTTCCTGAATGAATTGGTTTGAGGTATCCGCTATTGGAAAAGCAACCTGTCCGACAGCCTTCTTTACATGAGTTAAAAGCTTTATTTCTTCTTCAATTTCCAATTTTGTCCGCCAGCGATGCGTATATACTCTGAAAACATATTTTTCTGCACCACTATGGATGAGATATACATGATTCATAGCAAGCCGCAATATTTTGCATTCCGTTTTTTCGCTTAGTCCATATTTTTGCTGGATATATTTGCCCAGTTTATCGGGTGAAAGTGTACTGTTTATTACCGGAAATTTCCCTGTCATCAATTTTAGTTTGCAGTTGATTATAAAAGGGTGCAATTTCGTTAAAATTTATGGGTTTTGCCTATCCTGATCTTTTTCTGAAATGAAATGGCCCGTTATATTTATTCAGTCAACGAATAAGCTACGGGCTATGGAATTTCCGATCCTTGATTTAAAGTTCTTTTTCTTACATTGCGAAGAATAAAATCATTAGTTTTTTATAAATTGCCGCTTAGCCAGTGTTAATCGCTGAATAATACATGGATATAGTATCTCTACAATCTTAAAATAGCTGTTTTTAGCTGTAAACCAGTAGTCTTTTTTGGACAGGCCATAACAAATTTTAATATAAAACGTTTCGTTTTCCAGCCGATCTGCATTTATGTAATAAAATGATCATCTGGAATGTCTTTTATAGTGTAAGCAGCAATCGCTAAAATTTTATGATTAAAGAAACATAAAATAAAAATATTCTAAAGGGAAAACCATCTTAAAGGGAACAGCAATGAAAAAAATCGTAATCCTGTTTTTAATGATCCACCTCTATTCATTTGGTCAAAAAAAAGTAAGTGTAAAAATAGATCACAGAATTGAAGCCGTCAGTATTTTTTATACGCTGGCCACAATGGACACTTTAGATGTAAAGCCTACTCCATCAATTTATTACAAACAGTTCAGTCAGTACTTCGCAAATTGCAGGAACCATCAGTCATTAGATTGGTATCGGAATCTTAACGTATGGGACGGTTATGATCTTTCAAGTATCGGTTTGTATTTATCAGATGGGTATCCATTCAAATTAAAAATCCCCTATTCCGGCAGTCAGCTGCGCAGTTCGGAAATCAGTGTTTTTTTAGAAAAGTTTAATGCTTTTTATAAAGACTGCAGGGTAGATCGTTTCCTGAAAGCCCATAAAGAAGATTATGCCCGCATTGTAGAATTTGCCCAAGATCAGATCATGGCAAGCAACCTGTTAAATGATGTTGAGAAATTTTACCATAAACAGAAAAAAGGAGAAATCATCATTTTTGTAGATCTCCTCAACAACCTGGGCAATAATGCAATTTCAGTTGATGACAAAACTTTTAAAGAAAAGAAGATGTTTAAGCTGGCCTATCTGAAGGATAAAAATATTATTCAGACCGATGATTCGAAAGTGACCTTTGTCCCATTACCCAACATCGTAATTCACGAAGTATCCCATCTGTATCTCAACGATTTTATTCCTTTGTACAGGGAAAGATTAAGTAAGAAAAAGAATATTTTTTTAATTACGGCAAAGGGGGAAAAGCTTAAAGAATCAGAATGGGAAAATGAACTCGATGAATTGATCGTCAGAGTTTGTGTATCTAAAATAATGGGTGAAAAATATGGCCCTGAAGCAGAACTAAAGGAAGTTGAAAATCAGTCAAAACATTTTAAATATTTTAAAGAGATCCATTCGTTTTTCAGCCTGTATACAGAGCACAAGAGCAGATATAAAAGCATATCCCGCTTTTATCCGGAAATAGTGGATTATCTTGAAACACTGAATTGATTGTCTTGTAGACAGACCGTTCTTACAAGAAGTATCTGAAGCCAATAAAGTAATACAAGTCTACTATCGTAACAGCGCCCAACACGGCTTTCGTTTCCGGAGACATCAACAGCTGCACCACCTGGGGGAATCCGCCCGCAATCTTCAGAAACATACAGGATACCAAAACGGTAAATACGGGGGTTACCGTTACCGCCAATGAAAGCTGGAGTACCAAAGCCATGAACCTGGTGGGTACAGGTGCCATCCAGTTTCCGGCTTCCCATATCCTTGATTTTACCACGGACCAAGGGAGCCGACAAATCTTGCGGATGTCCCTAGTTCCGGTAAAACACAGGTCCTGACATGTATAAAACAACAATGATGTATGGGCACAAAAACAAGTTCATTATTAGCGAACACCTTTAACAAACCGGTTCAAAGGACCGGAATCGGTGGCTCAATGGTGCCGAACCCACGATATCATCGTTATATTCCGCGGAAATCGGTGGTTATAATAAACGGATATCCTCCGAAGCAGAGATCGGGTTAACGGACCGGACAGGGAAGCCGCATACCTGAAGTTTCTTCTGCCTTTTTATTGCTGACAGCCTATACCCTTTAAATCCTGCCATCATCTGTACGTATCTTCAAAACAGCCATGCGGTAACACTCTATTTCCTATCCTTCCCCAACATTTTGTTTTGTATAAAAATTTTTAAACAAATGTCTCAAACATCATACAAAGCATGCTGTTACAGCTTAAAATTAAAAGGGTATTTTTGGGACTGTTAAACACAACATGACAGGCCGGCCACCAGGCGGCACAGCATGAGGATAAAACCTCCCGCTTTCCGGCCGGTACGATAATGAAACCGTATGAGAAAAAAAACAGCACCCGTTGCGGCAGGGCTGATGATTTTTACCGCAATGCAAACTCAGGTAAGAATCGTGAATAATACCGTTAACAGCTCGGTAAGCAACAGCCCTGCATTCATCGATGCATCGTCCAACACTGCCGTCAACGGTTCCGCCAATATAGGAAAGGGGCTGATTTTCCCCAGGGTAGATCTCTCTGCCCTGGCCTCTTTCCCCGGGGTTACCTCGGGAATTCCGAATTCTTTTCCTACCCGCTTCGACGGGATGATCGTTTATAATACCGCTGCATCCGGTGTTGCCGGTGTAGGAAGTACGATGGGGATCCTCACACCGGGCTTCTGGTATTATGAGAATAAATCACTTTCCGTAAACGGTGGCCAGTGGAAGCCCATCGGCGGGAATACCCTCGGTATTCCTTCCGGCAGCGCCACCACAGGATCGGTTATTGCGTTAACGGGCAGCTGACCGTTGCCCAGCTGTCTGCCGACTTCAGTATTCCGACAGCCATCACCCCCCAGATGATCGGAAACCTCAACCGTGAAATTCTCGATAACGAAAACAAGTATACAGAATCGGTTACCGATAATTCTTTCGAAGCATCCGTTAATGGGGTGTATGAAATTACCATCAATGTCCAGCTCTCTACCGAATACGGTTCTTATCCTGTGCTCGGCCTCTGGGACGATACGACGGGCAAATGAGCCGTACGGGTCAATGATACGTTTTCGGCCCCCACGGGAGGCCTTCAGACCTATACCCTGGTCTGTTCCGCAGACCTGGTGGCCTCGGATACCTACTCTTTCCGGATTGCCAATAACTCCGCCGGGACTATTCTTGTCAGCCAGAGTTCGGGAACTACCGGATCCGGACCTGTAAGCCAGGTTTCGGTAAAGCGGATCCGATAAGGTATCTTAATGATGCCTAGAAAAAAATTATCACCGGATTATTTCAAAAAAATCAAATGGCACTGCAGACCCTAGTATACCTATCTTATTCATAAAAAACAAGATTTAATTTATTTAATATTATGCCAGTACTACACAAAATCAAAGCCTATCTGTACGATAATGTGCTTACCCCGGATCCTAACGATTTTATAGCCCGTACGATAAGCGAGCGGTCGCTGAATGTGAAGCAGATCTGTGAAGCCTCGGTAAACAGAGGGGGTGCAGATGTATCTGCCGCCTCCATAGAACACGCCGTGGAACTCTTCCTGAAGGAAATGGCGTATCAGCTTTGCGACGGATATTCGGTAAATACGGGATATTTTACCGCCGGCACACAGATCCGCGGGGTTTTCAGCTCAGCCGCAGAACACTATAATCCCCAGAAACACAACATCCTGTTCCAGTTTAACCAGGGCGATAAGCTCAGGGCCGAAATTCCCAATATTGAGATCAGCATTCTGGGAGTTGCGCAGAGCGATGCCATTATCCTGGAAGCGAAAGATGTGAAAAGCGGTACAATAAACGACCTGCTGACCCCCGGTAAAAACCTTAAAATAAAAGGAAGCAAGATCAAGATCACGGGAGACAACGCGGCCAACGGAATTTTCTTTGTGGAAACCTCTACCCAAACGCGTTTGCCTGTAGATGCTTCCGACATCGTTATCAACAACCCTTCCGAGGTCATCCTGATTATTCCCGATCTTCCGGCAGGTACCTATACCCTGGAAATCGTTACCCAATACGGGAACGGAAGCCTTCTGAAAGATCCGAGGACGGCCAGCCTTGACAAAATCCTCACCGTAGAATAACGGTAACCATACGCCCGTATGGCACCCTGCAGGACGGACGTATGGCACTCCACCATCCGGGCGTATGTCCTTCACCCACAGCCGGGATATCACCGATGCCGGAGTTGCCTTAGGACATCCGTCAGGATTTTCTGAAATTATACGATATCCTCCGGAAACGGAATTTCCCATACGGGAATAATAGGGCAAAAAAATTTAAATTTACCTGTTTCAGGAAGCAGGGCTAACAGAGAAATCATGTAATTAAGAAAAGTATAAAAGTACATATTCCCTTTTCAACATTCTGAAAAATTGATACAGGATAAACAGGTGATATTTATTTTTTTCCTTTCTCTATTCCGCTTTTTCCGATAAAACACAGGCTGTATAAGGGGAGATCCTCTATTTCGGGAAGTTACAAAGGCCCGAAAAGCCCGTCAGGCCGGCGTTTGGCAAAAATCTGCAACAGGTACGGATAAATGTTTGCACCAGGCACTGCCGCTCACCATATCCTGTATTCGTGCACTGCCTGTGCATTCCGGAAACCTACCGGCTAAGTGGAAAGGTATTTATGACGGTATCCCTTACTTCTGCAATGATGCATGCGAATACTCCTTTAGATTCGAGTTAACTGAGTAACAGGGACAGCGTGGCCATTCCTGAAGCAGGCGACCAGCTAGTGGTGGGTTTTGAATATCCCAACGATTTTCTTTTACAACAGGCGGAATGTTTCATGGAAAGAATACAGCTGACGGCGGGACCGAACCTCCTAAATCCATACAAAGCCGGAACGGCATTACAATTCTGATAAACTGCAGGATCGGAGCATACCCCTGCAAGATCCTGGCGGCAGTACCTTATTTATGCATGTAAAGCCAGCATCAGGAGTACCCCGGGATATTTGAGCTGAGTGCCGGAGCAACTTACTTATGAATCCCGGAAGAATTCGGAACCTTTGGCAACATGCCGCCCACGACAGGAAATAGGGCCGCTTTCCAAATGCTATCGGGAACCGTATTCTGTACTCAATTAATGGAAATGCCGGTTCCGGTAAATTACCTGTAGGATAAAGATTGTTCGGAAAAGTCCGGAAGCAAGATTTCTCTGCTTAAAAACCAAAGATCCGCGCCACTAGCAAAAACTAAAAAGAACAAGCTATTACTTTTATGAAAAAAGAAGATTTCACGCAACTGATCCATCATCATACCGAGTATTTTAACCTTCGGGAATTTTGTGCCGGCAATAAAGAAGGCATGCCAAAAAAACAGGAAGTGAAAAATGTGATGATAACCGAATGCACAGCAGGAACAGGCGGGAGCCGGTTCGTATCGATTAGCACCCGGAATTGCAGCTGCTTCTCGGTATATAAGGAATATGGCCCTACAGGCATCATCCGCTGTAAGTGGGTGACATTCCGCAACCGTGGCGCTGCCGTAGGAAAGAAGTATCTCTTCGGACCTGACGGAAAATTAACCGCGGCTGAAGATGAGGAAGAAGGTTTCGGATATACGCCCCACCAGGTAATCCAATTCTGCCGGGAAAACCATATCAACCTCTTTTCGGAGGATACCTGTATTGAAAGGTATGCGAACCGCCGGAATAAAGAATTTTATTACATTATCCGGTATCTTGGCCGGTACCAGGAAAAATCGGGAATCATCGTAATGGTCCTGAACGGCCATGACGGAAATCCCGAACGTATTATCGTCACCGATGCCGGTCTCTGAGGCATTTTATGTCTAAAAAGTTCTATGCTTATGTATCATACTTTAGATACAAAAAATTATAGTGGAAGAGTAGGAATTTATACTTTTGAAACAAGTTTAAAATGTTGCCGATCTCATGAGAACCCCCTCTATTATTGGGTCGGGAAGTAAATAAAAATTAAAACAACAACTTTATAAACAATAATTACCAGGATTAAATTATAACGATTTATGAAACTTTTCATCTCAGTGCTTTTATTATTTTATGCCTCTTCTGCCGGTGCACAGACGGCTGCTTTTATCTCAAAGGAAAAACTCTATCCCGCGCTGAAAGGCTATAGCGCGAAACAGGCCAGTCTGGACACGCTGAAGGTAAAGCTATACAGAGAAGTCCGGCAGGAAGAACAGGGCCTGCAAAAGAAATATCAGGCTATCATAAATCCGTATGCCCCCGGGCAGAATGAGACCCTTGAAGAGCTTCAGACGCGGATGAGCAAACCCGATACGGAAAGGCTGAAGCTGCTTCAGGAAGAGCATAAACTACACGAATCCAGGATTATAAGCTAAAATAACCAAATAACCGACCAATACAACCGTGACCTTAAAGCTTATGTTGAAACTGCTAATAAAGAAATAGAAGTCTATGCCAGGAAAAACAAAATAGACATGGTCTGGTATCTGGAAGATATTAAAATGGCACTTCCCTATTACAACAACGCGAAAGATATTACAGCTGTTATTGCGGATCGTGTAAACAAAATGTTTCCCTGACCGAAATACATAATTACTCATTCACCTTTGAGAAGGATTGATATTTAAAATATACATATATGAAAAAACACAATGATTATTAGTCCTCTCAAAGGTTTTTAAAAATAAAGAATTTATTATCGACGATTTCATACGCAGGCTTACTTCAGCTTGTTGTATGGTAACCATGATGAGATTGGATTTTGTAATACTCAGACATCAGAGACCGGTTCATTTTGTTCAGCTTCGGAACATCGCAAAAACCCGTTCCGGAGCTTTCCGAAAAACTGATATGCTTTCGAAACAATTTGTAAGGCTTCTGTTCAGCCTTGCAGAAAACAGTATCCCGAAATACGAATAAAACGTATTTAACGGAAAGCAGAAGTGCCTCATGATCGGATGGCAGTACCGTAAATCTTCATTTTAATAGTCAAACCAATATATATCATAGAATTTTATTTTTCTGGCGGATCCAAAAGATTCATCTAAAATATGAAAAATAATTTCCGCCTTATGACGAATCTGCTATTAAGGATGTACCTGTGCCCTATCATCCCGTGTGCACTCCTGCTGTAGCAAAAATATCGGCCGGCAATAGTTTTATGTGTAACCTGTAAAGGTAAGTTTTATACAAGGCTGATATCTCCGGCCGGATCAATTTCATAGTGCTATCATATCCGGCCGGAGTTTTTAACAATGCATCTGATTATTTTTTAATAAAAATACGGTAATATGAATTTTAAAAATTTTCACCTGGGGAAGCTTATAAAAAACAGGGTGCAGGAACTTGATATTTCGGCTACCCGACTGACAAAATTTATGAAATGTTCCGAAGAAGAGCTTGAAGAGATGTACCTGTCGGAAAGCCTGGATACCCTTGTTCTCCTCCGGTGGTGCAAAATACTGGAGTACGATTTTTTCCGGATCTACTGCCACCATCTTATCCTGTACGCTCCGGTACCGGAATATTCCAAGGCCATAAATCATGAAAAAGGCCAAAACATAGGCCTTCCGCAGTTTCGTAAAAATATATACAGTGAAGAACTTATTGATTACATTCTGGACATGATCAGGACAGAGAAAAAAACAAAACTCCAGGTGATAGAGGAATATGGAATCCCGAAAACAACCTTGTATAAATGGATTTCCAAAAGAACAGTTATTAAAAGCTGATAAAACCCGTTGCCGGAACAGAATCTATTACCATTTTAGAGATCGTCTGAACAAGAAGTAAAGGGATAGGTTTATAAGTCATCTTTTCAACCCATATATGGTATTCTCATTTTTCAGCCTCACTGAACGAATTAGTTACTATATACTGAGTAACTCATGAAAACGGATCAACAGGCGCCAGGGATTGCTTATGATCCTCTCCATATAATTTGTCCCGTAATTTTTTAACCAAATTAATTGATGTAAATAAACAGATGAAAGAATACATTCATTTACTTGGTAAAACCAAAAAAGAAATTATTCAGGAAATGGGAGATGAATATAATCATTATCCCGCCGAAACATGGACATACCTGCTAAAAAGAAACTGGCTGAGACAAAGAAAAATACTTATTCTTTATTTTGGAGATCATGGGGTTGAAAAGATAAAAGTTTGTTATACCTGGTAAAAAATATAACGTTTAATTATGTTTTATTTAATTTTTGCAAAGCGATTTAACAGTTATGAGTGGAAAAAATATCCACAGAAAAGAAAATACTACCTCAGGAGCATTCTTAAAGGCGGCCTGATCATCGGAAAGCAAGCCGAGGAAGTAGAACAAATGCTGGGTAGAAATGAATCATGTTCACAGATGAAAAACCGCTGGACCTATGCGCTGAATACTGATATTAAAACCCATAAAAAGTACTTCCTGGCAGTGTATTTTGAAAATGACACTGTAATAATGGTGAGAAAAGAATTTAAAACAATACTTTAATATCCTATGAGAAAAAAAAACATAGATTATAAAAAACTGTATACGGAAATGATCTTTGAAAAATATCCGCAAAAAGCATCAGCATGCGGCACTATTCTGAAAAAAAAAGAATTTACGGTGATGGATGTAATCCGGCTGAATAAAATTATTTCTTCCGGAAAAGCCCAGAACATCAATCAGAAATATAAATCCTACGACCGTACTGCCATATTTGAAATCCTTGAATATCAGAAGAAACACCGCTTAAATAATNGCTGAATAAAATTATTTCTTCCGGAAAAGCCCAGAACATCAATCAGAAATATAAATCCTACGACCGTACTGCCATATTTGAAATCCTTGAATATCAGAAGAAACACCGCTTAAATAATGTAGCGACCGCAAGGCATTTTAACATCAGCAGAAATACCTTAGGAAACTGGAAGAAACAGTTTCTAATATAATAAATGAATAAATAATCTTTATAAATGCCGGAATAGTGTCTTTCACTCTGATATCACTTAATTACGGGCACCACTTTCATGCTGAAAAAAATATCAGTTCATCCATATTATGCAACGGCTCCCATATCAATGATGGGGGCTGTTATTTGGAAATACCTGTAAACAGCTATAATACCTTTATGGACGACGAATATCTTCAGGCCCAGATGGTGCCACGCGCGTCAAATCCCCTACATCGTTAAAGCACCTGCCGCAGGGGGTACTCTTTGTCATGTACTTAAAAAGGAACCCCCAAAAAATAAACGATGTCTCTATGAAATGCCTGAAAAAAAAAACTAAAAACCATCTGTAATAAATGCCTGATGCCGGTAAGCCCCCGAATCGGGCATTACTAATTTACTAAACCCGTGAAAAAAAAAATCCTCTTCAGGATCCGCTCCATGCAGATGGGCGGGGTACCCAAAGTCCTGATCGATATTGTAAGAAACCTGGATCCCGAGACGTTTGAACCTTTTATTGTTACCGATCTGTATCAGGGAGAACTCATTGATGAGATCCCAGGGAATATACAGGTATTCTCGATCTCCCACGGAAGACAGGAGATGAGCAGCCTCTTCCCCATACGGCTCGTTCAGCTGGCACTCAGAAACCTTAAAGTAAGTATCTACAGGCTCTTCCCCATACTCTACCGGAGAAAAATCGACATTATTCCCGATATCGAAGTTGCCATTCTCCATTCTTCCCTCCGTGAGATGCTCAAAAGCCCGTTTAAGAATTCACGAAAAGTCTGCTGGTTCCATACCGATGTAAAATGGCACCACACCATCGATTAAGCCAGGAAGATTGCCCGGGGGATGCTAAGCTGTGATGCCAATGTTTTTGTGTCAAAAAGTACGCTGGAAACCATGGAAGAACTGCTGCAGGCCAGAATTCCCAACAGCCATTATATATACAATACTTTTAACGCCGGGGAAATCCTGAAAAAAGCTGCGGAATCCCTTACCTCCTCCTTGGAAAAAGAGATCATGGCCAGAGAGAACCTTATGGTCTCAGTAGGAAGACTTTGCCACGCAAAAGGTTATGATATGCTCATCCAGGTCCATGCGGAACTGATGAACGAAGGGGTCTTCCACCATATTGCCGTTGTGGGGGACGGAACAGATTTCCAAAAGCTGCAGAAGATGATCCGCAGGCTCGGCGTACAGGACTCGTTCTTCCTGCTTGGAAGCAGGCTTAATCCCTACCCTTATATGCTCGCTGCGAAATGCTACATTCAGCCTTCCCGGTATGAAGCGTATCCGCTGGCAGTGGGCGAAGCTCTGATCCTGAACAAACCTCTGATCAGCACAATAGCCGGAGGCATCCCGGAACTCATTATCCATAGAAAAACAGGACTCTTATGTCAGTTTAACAAAAACGCCCTAAAGAGAACCATTTCCGAAATGTTATATAATCCACACCTCAGAAGAGATATCAGAAAGCATCAGCGTGAATTTGATGCTGAAAAAATATACTGCCAGATCAATACCCTTATGGAAGAACTCCTGCTCCGATAAACAAAGACCGGATCCTTTTCCTTTTCATTTCAGTGACATCAGTAATCGGAGTTCCCTCACCATATTCTTAAAAAGCACATAAAAAACAGGATACGGTGTTGTATCCTGTTAAAACTATTTAATAATTTAAATATGAAAAGAATGATTTCTAATAAAATACCTTCAGGCAATCGTATTATTTCTTGATTCCCTTTACAATCAGTTCTTTTCCACTGTCTTCAGTAATGATAATTGTATACACGCCTTCGGTAAGAAAGGATGTATCCAGTTTGTTCTGATTTCCGACGAGAACCGTGCGCCCTGCCTGGTCTTTTATTTCAACTTTTCTTATTTTCTGATCCGACATTACTGATAATTCCTCCCGGAAAGGATTACTGACGGAAACCGTAAAACCATTGCTTTTTTGATCTCCTACGATTCCCAGTGTTGACGAAGACTGCTGAACAGTATATCTTGTAATATTGTTGTCATGGATCGCATACAGATAATTGTCTTTCGCGAAAATATATCCCAATGATTCATAGGAGATGCCCGATAATGGAAAAAATGCATTCCCGTTTATATTCATCGCGGCCCCGTTCAGGGAATAGCCGCTCACGCCCCATACCGTATTTCCCTGCGGATCCGTAGATGACGCCGGCATTATGATCAGATTATTGTACATAAGCGGATCCATTGATCCGCCGGAGTAGGTAATCCCATTGCTTGTAAAAGACATAGGGCCGGATATTACCCCGTTATTTCCGAAGGTTGTATCCATTATTCCCAAAGGGTTTGTTTTGGTAAAGTAAACCGTATTTCCGTCTGATAATTTATTAACAAATGAACCGTCATTCTGCGTTGACACAATACTTTTCGCAAATCCGGCTGAAGATGGAACCGACGAGTTCTTTACCTGTGCATAGCCATTATTTCCATAGGTAATATCCAGATTTCCGGTTGTAAGATCTATTTTTCTCACATTTAAAGGCCCGGAATTCGACGAAATAAATTCAAAAATGAAATTATTCCTGTTAAAAAAGAAATCATAGGTATCATTCGGATCACCGGCAACAGGTGAACTAAGGGTAATACTTCCGTTAGCACCATAAGTAAAATCAGCACTTCCGTCTGGCAGAAATTTATTAAAACTGCTTTCCGCACGTACAAAAATTTTCCCGTCGTCAAGAACGGTTTTATATATCCAGTCTGTAACATTCTGTATCCCGGTTGATATAAAATTGGGATCAGGCTGCCCGCTGCCGGTAAGGTATTTTATATTACCGTTCAGGTAGAAATAACTGCTGTTGGCATAAAAATAATAGGGTTCGAAATCAGTAAGCTTAATAACACCGCCACTTCCAAAGGTATTATCGAAAGATCCATCGGAATTTAATCTTACAAACTGGGATTTTAAAGTAGGATCCGAAGCATCGGAATACGGATATCCTAAGAATATTTTATTACCCTGAAATGTAGAGTTAATATTAGGAATTAGCAAAATGTAGCTGAACATTGGGGTTGTCCCCGTATTAATGGTTACTGTTCCGTTATTGCCAAAACTAAGATCTTTTGTAATACTAATCTGGGCATGCACAGTAAGCGCAAATGATGCTGCCAAAGAAAGGCTGATAATTTTTCTCATAAGTATTTTTTTATTTCACAAAGATAATCATCATCTACCGAAAACCCCTTGAAAATAAGGTCTAAATATTTAGACAATTTTCTTCTTGAGTATATAAAGAAACATTTTTTCTTTTACGGATGTTACCGGTTTGAATAATGTACCACTTTACTCCATGTGCAGAACACCATAAAATCTCTTTCCTTATTTATGCATCAGCCAAGGTGAAATCAAAAAAAACTCTTATTCAACAATACGTATCTATAGAAGTCTTTATTGATGGGAGTTTAAGTAAATCGAGGTATACAAAAGTGGTACAGGATCAAGATGCTGCAACATCTTTTTTTACTTTTCCGTATGAATCCCGTCACATTAAGCAATTGTAAACCCGTATTTTATAGTATTCTACAATAAATTTAAAATACAATTGTACTACTTTTGTACACTTATAACCTTGTAAATTACTTTAAATCAAACAATTAACAATTCCCGAATGCGACCGTGATAATTGATACATTTCGCCTGTACACCTCAGTTTTCATCTAATTTTATAACGAAAATAAAGTAAGAATCCTTACAAGTATACTCAAATTTTCGATTAAAATGTTTTAATCAATTTCGTTATTAATTCTCTGTTAGATTTACTAACTCCAAAATATTTTGATAGGCATGGCCATTTACGAAGTGCGGAACTTGTTTGCTCAATAACATTCTCTATGAATTCTTTTGATAGTTTGGCTTCGCTTCCTAATTTAGTCAGATGTTTGACGGTAATATTTCGTCCTTCTCCCATTACCATAGTGCTTTGTTCGCCACCTGGTCCAGTTGAGAAAGTAAGGTCGTAAGCGGGTGATAATCTCCATTCTCCAAATTCATTCATCACAAACGAAAAATTCTTAGCATGGTCGTCTCTATTGTGCGCCATAACATTGAAAACAGCTAACCGAAACATTTTTTCTACCTCTCGAATATCCTTGGTTAAAACACCCGTTAATGATAATAAATCTTCATAATCAAGAGATGGAAACCTAAAATTACTGTGAATAAGTCCACTCACTGTATGCATATGGAGACGCTTATTTCCTTCTCTATCAAAACGTTTAACGGCAAAATAGCCATTCCCTTTCTGTGAAGGAAACAAATGAACTTCAGGCATTTTAATTCCTGCATCAACAGCCATTAAAGCGTAAACGTATTCTATTGCACCCGCATCTTTTCCATCTAATGAGTTTGGAAATTTTACCATCCAAGGTTCAAAATCCTCGCCTAATAAATTCGCTCCGTAGGATATATTTTTTCTTTCTGCATCAACGCCAATCAATGCTTTTGGCCGTGCTCCAGCAGAGGATCCGTTCAAAGCCAAAAGTTCTGCAATCACTTCTTCTGAATCACCTTGCAAAACGTCTTCTGTTTGAGTAGCCAACACATCTAAATCAATTATCTGATTACTACTATCCGGGCTCTGATCCGGCTCATAAATCAATGAGCCCATACCGTGCAATCCAACGTACGTTAAACGGTCAAGTGGTGAAATGTCAAATGAAGAAATTCCTTCCGAGCGAAGCAAACGGTCAAAAAGTAATCTACCCCAACCGTCAGGCAGGCTATCATTGAAAACACCAGCCAACCCTTCAAATGGATCTTTTGGAAGCTCTATCACATCTCGTTGCAAAGGAAGTCTTATAGGTGAAATTTCTAAATTGGTTTGCAGAAATTCTTCATCGTATTGAAAATAGATGATACCATCACGAATTGCCAAACGTCCAACGGGTTGAATTCCAGAACCAAAATTCAATCCTACTTTTATTTCTTTGATGGCTGTTTTCATCTTCTGCTTCCTCTTTTTTTAATAGGCTTTTCCTTCGATTTTAGAACATCATCGATAGATTTAAAATTCTGTTCTTTCGGTTTTAAAGCATCAGCCATTTCTTCTAATCCACCAACCACTGAAAGCAGTTTTAAAAATGAATCCAAAGAAATCAAGCCTTTTTGCTCAAATTTTCTGAGGGTTGGTAAAGGAACTCCCGACCTTTCCGCCAAACCTTCCTGTGTTAGATTCATTTGCAATCGTCTTTCCCGGATATTATTAACTAATTTTTTTTGAGTTTTGGATAAAGAAACAAATAACATAATAGTAGCATTTAATATAAAAATATAGTAATAAATAATATTATTGTATTACAAATATAGTGAAATTGTAATTCCAACTAACGTATTATTCAATTATTTTTACTGTTTGGAATTACCATGCTGCTTCGTTCTATCAATACTTAAATACTTTATATTAAAACCAGCTCAATTATGCATACAGCGTGTGCACATTCTCAAATGTTCTGTAAAACTAGCAATAAAGCTTATTTTGTCTTTTAGAAAAACGACTTTCAAACTTAGGTTGTAGTTGTTCTGAAAGATATCTTTTAAGAAACTTTAATGTTATTTAGATTATATATTTTGTTGTATTTGTTATATTTTCTCTCTAAAAACCAATGGTTATTTCTTACTAGTATAGAGCTCTATGAAAACATAATCTATAATATCATAGATTGTGATTTATTTCTCTTACAATCCTAATTTAATATTGATGATTTTAATTATGGAAGTTCTATTCCATTTATGAAGTGTCGATAATTAGATTCTGTTCTGCCAATTTGAACAAATACGCCAATTAAATAATGGTAGTTGTCATTGGAGTCGGTAAGATCTTCTAATTTTCTAATATCAGAATCAATATCATTATTCCACCAACCTTTAAATTCAGCAACTAACTTATTCTCTTCATTTGAATCTCGTCTATGAATTATCAAATCCGGTCTTAAACCGTTTGGAAATCTTCTTGATGTTTTTGCACTGCCATGATTTTTGTTATATTCGGAGTCTAAATCTAGAGTAGCGTATTGGGTTTGATTCAGCAAATTGCTCAAATGAACTCCTGTTCTAAATACAAATGCTTGTTCTAATCCTTCTCTGTCACCTTGGGCAAATCGTAATAAAAATCGTTCTTCTTGATAAACTAAATTAACAGCATTTTGAAGAATGCTAACTAAATATTCCTGTTCTTCAGTCATTGATTTTAATCTTTTTGTGAGATTTTTTTAATATTAGTTTTACGAATTTAAAAATCTTCTTTAAATTTTTTATAATTGTCATTATCTTTCCAAAATGCAAAACATTCTGTAATTTTTTCAATTTCAAATTTTTTGTTAGCTTTTAAATCTTCCCAATTTTTATTATAAATATCTTGACACAATTTATAAAAGCCGTCTCCTTGTTCTTTATCTTTACCTTTATGAATAATTAAAGCACTCAATAGAGGTCTTTCTTTTTCATACTCATGTAATGATATATCTCCTAGCCATTCCCCAATTAATTTTCTATGTGACGGATCGTCAAAATTTAGATTTAGTTGGAGTTGATTATTTAGTTGTGAGTAACTCCAGGTTGTTTTAGATCGGGCTAAATCAATCAATTGTTTTCTTATTTCATGAATCATGATTTTAGTTTTTTGATATTATTTTTTTTGATTTGCTAATCATTGTTTTTTAGACTTAGTTTTATCCACTATTAACGTTTTGCCGCTTTATGGAGGCGAGGATTATTAGCAATTAACTTCACTAGATGCACATCTCTAAAATTTAGCACTGCACTTTCGAACAAGCACCAAAATCCGTATTTGTAAAACGGCTGATAAGCTACTGATCTATTTGTCATTGAGTAGATAAATTTTACTTAAAGCCCGTTTTAATTCTCCAGTATTTTTTAAGTTTTCTTTAATGTCTAAAAAATAATTTAGAACTAAGTCTTCATTTCTGTCTGGGAACAAGAAACTTGTATAATCATTGTTTGATAAATCAGATGCTTGTTCATTAAGTCGTATAGCGCAAACTAAATTTGAAGCTAATTGATTTTTTGAAAATCCCCAACCTGTATGGCAAAACCAAGCGTCTTGCCTGTCAGGTCTCGTATTTTCTATAAATTTTGGTTTTATTGATTTGTGAGAAAAAACCACGTCTTTTTGACATCTGAAAATAAAGATGGTAGATTCTGAAAAATCATCAATCCTTCTAGTATAAGCTAATCCATCTTTGTCAATCATTAACTTATTTGTAGCAAACCAAGTCGCTACATTTATGTCTTTTGTTAAATCTAATCCAACACTTGGTAAGCCGTAATGTTGAGCGAATCCCAGTGAAATAGGAGTAAAATGTGGTGAGTTTTTTATTTTGAAGACATCCTTTCGGTATTCTTCATAATCAGCAGCTTTTAATTTCTTTTTTAAATCAATACCGACATCATTTAACATTAAAGCTGTTTGGCTATGCCAAAGTCCATAAATAAAAAACTCATTAAAATCGCTTCTTATAAAACTTGGTTTGAAAGATGGTTCCTTGGCTTTAACATCGCCAAATAGAAACAAATTTTCTTCTAGTGTTCGTTCAATTGTATATAAACTAGTTTGACCGCGAAGAAGAATTTCGTGATCAGGATTTTCATTCGCAATTTGCGAAATCAAATTGGAAAGTTTTTCATTATCTTCAAACCTATAAACAGGAATTTTTCTAAATGGAACTCTAAATTCATCAATAATTGTGTGAGAAGAATTGTTTATATAATAACTAATATCTTTGGAGATCCCATATGGGCAATCAACATTCTTGTTTAAAACTCTCCCATAATTATCATCAATTAAAATATTGATTGAATCCCCACTTTTTTTACTTTCTGCTAAAACTGAATGTATACCAAATTCGTTTTGTATTGGATATATATTGTAGAATCCAGGGTAGTCTAATTTACTGTCAGTTGTAATTATTGTTTGCATCAAAGTTTCAATTTTATATTCATATTTTCTGCTAAGTATGCAATAATGAAATAGGAAAACGCTGTAGATACTTTAGAATTTATGTACAAATTATCCGTTTGTTTATTTGAATCAGAGGTAGTACTGTTGATGTCAATTATTTTATTAAAAAAAACAATTTGTCCTATTAATTCTGTGTGAAATTGAGAAAATGCAGACATTGTCAAATTCACAAATAAATCCTGAGACGTGATTTCAAACAAATTTTTATGGTGGTTAATATTAATCTGAACTAATTTGCTGTTTTGCTTTAAGTAGTCATTATAAAATTGGACTAACTCTTTTTGCATTTCAGATTTATAGATATCCAGTAGCTCTTCATTTATAATTATGCGTTGGCATATTTCATTTAATAGCTTGGAATAATTAAATTTTATTAATTGATTGAATATTTCTTTATTTCCACAGGGCAGAATGATTGTTGATTTTTTAGTTGTCTCACTTTTATTATTCAAAAGCGATAATAGTTCTCCTACATTTTCAATAAAGTCAAGAGATGTTAGTCGGCAATTGAAATGTTTAGAAAAATCGGCTATTATCTTACTATTGTCTAATATCATTGGCTTATAGCTATGCACTGTGGATCATTTAGGCTTCCATCTACTTTCAAATTTACTCATTACGTCAATCTGATTTATAAAACTTTAGTGAAGCCACTTATGCAACTAATATAAGATTTTATTTTGATCATTAAGCGCTTAAACATTTATTTCATCAAAGAATTTCATTGGATTAACTATTCTTTACTTTTTAAATAAAAATCCGTACAGATGGAAACACATTGCCCAGACTCAAAATACCTTTGGAAACATTCAGCAAATCAACAATCAAAACTTATTTATCATCTTTTTTTGAGATTAATTTTACCTTATGTGGCGGGTCGTAGATTGGTAGTATGTATCTAGGTCGGGTCTTAAGGCATGAAATCTGACCTAGTAATTTTTAAGATTATATTTTTTCTGTGAATGTAAAATAATTAATAGGGAAAGCTTTATTATACCTAATATATGGAGTATACTTATCCGAAATTATGTTAATTACTTGACTATAACTGTCTCCATTTATAGCTTTTTCTGTCATAAAATTTTGGAGATATATAAACATTTTCAAGATTGTTTATTATATGAAACGATAAATATTTCTGGAATTCAAGTTCATTAGAAATATTATTTAACTCATCTAAGTATTTCATAGCTAATAAATCATCCAGAAATGCAGCTAAAATAATAACTGTTCTTTAGGCAAAAGTTAAAACAGTTGTGAAAAAATCAGAATAAGAAATACTTTCGCTATTACTTAAATTAAATGGATTACCATTTTTGAAATGCCCTGGTGTAGAAACACCTGCACACGAAACGGGACATCTATATGGATATTCGTAACAATAATATTCTAAATCTTCATAGTTTTTATTTATTAAAATTTCATCTAAGCGTTTTTTTGGAATTTCTAAGAAGCTGTTTGAGTTAAATTTTCTTAGCCAAT
>NZ_JBHGAQ010000022.1:0-55386 GCF_042610505.1 Chryseobacterium sp. sg2396
AAAAAAGATCAGTATATTTACCAGTATAAAGATCATTTGGGAAATGTAAGGATCAGTTTCGGAAGAAACAGCTCAGGAGCTTTGCAACTGGTGGATGTAAATGATTATTATCCGTTTGGAATGAATCATCTGAAGAGTGGGAATTCTTTCTTTGGGGCTGGGTCTTACAAGAACTATAAATTTCAGGAGCAGGAGTTGCAAGAGACTGGTTTCTATAACTTTAAGTGGCGAAATTATATGCCGGACGTGGGAAGGTTCTTTAACATAGACCCGCTTGCTGAAAAATTACCTTATAACAGTACTTATGCATTTGCAGAAAATAGAGTTATTGATGGTAGAGAGTTAGAAGGTTTAGAATGGGTAACAGTAAAAAATGATCAAGGAAAAACAATAGAAAGAAAATTGACTGTATCAGTAACGAATGATGCTGGACTTAATGAAAGGCAATATAATAGATTAATAGAGTCAATAAAAACAGATTTTTCAAGTGTATTTGGAGCTGACGGAGCAAGAGCTCAATTAACAATTTCGGATAATTCAACTATGAAAGTTAACTTAAGTAATCAAGTAAGTACACCATTGACGGATGCAAATGACAGTGAATATTCAACTTATCAAGGAGGTGTAACCGCAATCAGAGGAGAGAGTCAAGTAAATTCATTTAGTGTTACTGCTAAAGTTGATGGCACTCGACGAGAAACAAGTGATATTACCAGATCATTTAATCATGAAGCTGCGCATTCTGCTGGGTTAGATCATCCTTGGGAAAATAGAGATCATGTTTCCGATGTTAATCAGAATTCACCAACTGTTCAGCCAAATACAATTAAAAGCAATCTATTAAATTCAGGAGCTAATCCTAATGACAACTATAAATTAAATGCGAGTGGAACAAATTTAACTCCAGGTCAATTTAATTCGATGGATCGTAAAATCCAAAGTCAACAACCACGGCCGCCGCAAAATCCATAAAATTATGAAAGTATATATATTTTTTTTAATATGTTTGTTATTTAGCTGTAAAAGTCATAAAAATTCTATCCAGAAAAGTATATGTAGCAATAATTACGAAATTCAATATGACAAATCAAAAAAAAATTTATTGTCTAAAAAAGAAAAGGATAAAAATTATTTTTTAATTTATTTTGAAAACAATTTTAATGATAAAGTAAAATTAGATATTAATAAAAACAACATTTTTGATAGGTCAGTTATAACGAATAATAGCAACCCTGATGAGTATACAGGAAAATTAATATATAAAATGGATGGAAGTGATAAATATATTATGAATATACAGGGAGAAAATACTAAAACATGTTTTGAAATACCTCTTAATAAGTCATTTAGAATTATATATTTATTTTATTATCAAAATAAATGGATTATAAGATTTTCGAATCAGATAAGGACAAATTAAATAGTCGCTCCTTAACAAAATATCTTTCTCCCACTATCGCACGATTACATCGTGTAGCAGATAACAAAGAGCCCATCGTATTCACGGTGGGTTTGTGTGTTATGAAAGTCTTTAAGCTTGAATCTAAGTATCATTTAAACTTCCTCTTTAGAAATCCACTTTCCAACCGTGGGTGCTTTGTAATTCTTCATCATTTCCAAAAGATCTTCAATACGATCGCTGATCAGCAGCATATCCCGGTTGACCTGTTTTAAAAAACCTTTATCCACCATTGTCTGAACCATTCTAATAAGGTCATCATAAAAGCCATCAATATTCAGAATTCCGATCGGTTTTTGGTGAAGACCGAGCTGCGCCCAGGTAATCATTTCAAAGAATTCTTCCAGCGTTCCGTAGCCTCCGGGAAGAACGATCACGCCGTCGCAGAGATCATTCATTTTGGTTTTTCTTTCGTGCATGGTTTCCACGAGAATGAGTTCGGTCAGTTGTTTGTGGGCAATTTCTTTCGATTGTAAAAAATGGGGGAGAACACCGATAACTTTCCCGTTGGAATTCAACGCTCCATCTGCCACAGCACCCATAAGGCCGACATCTGCTCCGCCATATACCAATCGGATGTCCTGTCTGGCCAGGGTTTGTCCCAATAAGGTTGCCTGTTCTTTATAAATATCGTCCGAACCGAAACTCGATCCGCAGAATACGGTAATGCTTTTCATGATTTAATTTTAGATAAATAAAACAAAAATATCCAAAATCAAAAGACTTTGGATATTTCAGTATAGCAATTTTAGAATTTTATTTCTGTGGAATATTCGCTAAAATATCTTTCAGGAAGCTCCAGAATTTCTGGGTGGAAGGGATGTTGGCCTTTTCATCCGGCGAGTGCGCACCACGGATCGTCGGTCCGAAACTTACCATTTCCATTTCAGGGTAATTGGCCCCGATGATTCCGCATTCCAGTCCGGCGTGGCAGGCTACGACATGAGGTTTCTCCGTGAATTTTTCCGTATAGATCTTCTCCATCAGCTGAACGATCTCAGAACCCGGCTTCGGCTTCCATCCCGGATAAGAACCGCTGAAAACCGTATTCATTCCGGCCAGATCCGCTACCGATTTCAACTGTTCCGCCACAGAATCCTTTGACGATTCCACAGATGATCTGGAAAGATTTAAAATTTTTAAGGAACCTTCTTTTAATTCGACTCTTGCCAAATTGTTTGACGATTCCACTAAATCCTTTACATCCGGACTCATTCGGTATACCCCGTTGTGAAGTGATTTTAAAGCTAAAATGATTTTCTTTGAATCCGCCTCAGAAATAGCATGATCTGAAGTGGTGGCGTGTTCAATATTGATCTGAAGACCTGTTTCAATGCCTGCAAATTCTTCCAGGATTTCATTTTTAAGGCCGTTGGTCAGTTCATCTATGAATTCCTGTGCATTTCTAACAGAGGCAATCGCTACGGCTTCTCTCGGGATGGCATTTCGCAATCCGCCGCCGTCGATGGAAACCAGCTGTATGTTTTCTTTTTCCAGCGCTTTGTATAAAAGACGCCCCACAATGATGTTGGCATTCCCGAAACCTTTGTGGATATCCATTCCCGAATGGCCGCCCTGAAGTCCTTTTACTTCAAACCGGATGATCTGGCCTTTGGCCGCCTCGGTTTTATAATTCTGGGAAATTGTAACATCGATTCCTCCGGCACAGCCGATATCAATTTCATCGTCTTCTTCCGTATCCAGGTTGAGCAGGATGTCACCGGTCAGTTGTCCCGGTTTCAGACCTAAAGCCCCCGTCATTCCCGTTTCTTCATCGATGGTAAACAGGGCCTCCAGCGCGGAATGCGGGATGTCCGAACTTTCCAGGACCGACATAATCGTGGCTACACCGAGTCCGTTATCGGCTCCCAGGGTTGTTCCTTTTGCCCGTACCCAGTCGCCGTCGACTTCCATTCGGATACCTTCCGTTTCAAAGTCGAAATTCACATCATTGTTTTTCTGGCAGACCATATCCAGATGCGACTGAAGCACAACGGATTTCCGGTCTTCCATACCTGCGGTTGCCGGTTTCCTGATGATTACATTTCCTACGGTATCCACCGTGGTTTCAAGTCCGAGGTTTTCACCGAATTCTTTGATGAAGGCAATAACTCTTTCTTCTTTTTTTGACGGTCTCGGAACTGCATTTAATCGGGAAAAATTCTTCCAGATCACCTGCGGTTCTATGTTCGATAATTCCATTGAATTTATTTTTATCAAAATTACAAAATAAAAAAAAGCTTCCGTAAAAACGGAAGCTATATTTTTGCAGGAAGCCATAAGCCGTCTAACATCCGCATTCTCCATAGATCGGCAGCGTTACAACGGTTCCGTCAGGTTTTTCGATCCTGATGGTTCCTTCAAACAGCAGGGCTTCTTCGCTTTTGATTTTCTTTCCCTGTACGGAAATTTTATAATCGCCGCTTTCGATTTCTTTGCTCAGTTCTTCATCCACTTCCATATCGCTGGAAGAGATCAGGTTCATGGCTACTCGTTTCCCGTCCAGTTTCATGTAAGCGGTTTTCCCGGCATCATCGGCATAGATGTACTTTTCGTTTTCAAAATCAGTCTTGTTCTTGGCAAAATAACAGGAGCATTCTTTGATTTCTTTTGGGAAAGGAAAAGTGTCTACCAATATTTTACCGGAGGAAGTTTCTGCTTTTACCGTATCCTGAACAATCGTTACAGAATCTTTTTTTGCTGAACCGGAAATGGTTTCCTTATCCTTTTTACAAGCCACCAACAGGAAAGCTGAAAAGAAAATGATTACATATTTCATCGTAATATTATTTAATTAAAATTTAATTCTGAAATTAGAATTCATCAATTTTCTTCAGAATCGTATTTACCCAGTCTGTATTATCAACTGCTATAATAATTGTTTTAAAACCAAATTTTTTTCCTTCGATTTCCACCCCTGTTGAATCATCGATATGAACATCAATACCGAATTCAGGAGGAAATCTAGAAATATTTCCTCTATTTCTGATCTTTTTCTCATGCAGTTGCTGATTAATAACAAAATCAACCGGAATACCATGAGACAAAAACATTAATTTGATTTTAAAAACATTTCTGTAAGAAGTCGTGTAAATATAAATTTTATGTTTTCGGTCTCTTAATGCCCTAAATAATTCAATTGTTCCCAATCGGATTCTTTCAGCTCTGATCATTTTAGCAAAAAAAGATCTTTTTTCTAAAGAGAATCTGCTGTTGGAAATAATCGTATCATCTAAATCAAATGATATTTTAATAGATTGAAAACTGCTGGAATATTACTGTTGATATTATCCTCTTGCTCTCTCAAGCAGCGTCATCATCAGCAATGAAAGAATGACCAAACTTTCTTCTTCATCATCAATGTCGATCAGGCGGTCGAGCTGGAATCTTCTTCCGAAGAAAGACGGCATTTTTTTCAGTTTGAAATAGGCTTTTCCATCCATCCCCGTTACGGTATACGAAGGATTCAGGAAATAGCCTGTAAACATCCCGATCACCGGGATTTCTCCTACCATATTATCAAACACTTTCACCCATCCGTTGTCTTCCTGAATTTTGAATTTCGGCTGATCGTTGGCGTCCAGAATATCGTAGCTTGCTTTCCAGATGGAACGCATCCCTTTTCTGGCCAGTCTTCCGAAGCTTCGGCCAGTAGCAATTTCGCTTAAAGAATAGGAAGCGTTAAAATCGATCCATTGGTTGGCTTTGATTCTGAAAAGTTCTTTGGATTTGCTCTCGTCATTGAAAACAATCACATCTTCTTTCAGTTTGAACATTTTCTGACGGACGTAAGCTACATAATTCCCGTTTCTGTCCGTAATGTTGAAATCGCTCGAAAGCGTGGTAATCTTAAATTTAAAATCCAGCGGATAATTTAAGTTGTTAAGCGCCATTTGGTTTATTTTTCAAGTTAATATTTAGTGGATCAAAGATAAGATTTTTAATTGAAGAAGGGAAATAGGCAATAGAAGGTTTCCTATTTTTTAAAATAGAAGATACATGGTGTTTTCTGTTAAATTCTGAATTAAAACGGATGGATATCTTCTCTAAACTCTCAACAATAATCACTATTTTTGTGTTATGGATTACCCAAGTAAAGTATTGGCAAAGGCGGTGGAGGAAATCGCCGGGCTTCCCGGAATCGGAAGGAAAACAGCTTTGCGACTGGCGCTACATTTATTGAAGCAGCCCAATTCCAGGGCAGTGAGCCTCGGAACATCCCTTATCAGCCTTGTAAACGATATAAAATACTGTAAAGAATGTCATAATTTTTCAGATTTCGATGTCTGTGAAATATGCAGCAACGATAAGCGGAATGATGAACTGATCTGCATTGTGGAAGATGTAAGGGATGTGATTGCGATTGAAAATACCGGGAAGTACACTGGAAAATACCTGATTCTGGGCGGTAAAATTTCCCCAATGGAAGGGGTAGGGCCGAACCAGCTGAATATCCCGAGCATTGAAAAAAAGCTTAATGAGGGCACAGTGAAGGAATTTATTTTTGCGCTGAGTGCTACAATGGAAGGTGATACGACTGCATATTATATTTATAAAAAATTTAAAAATTCAGGTGTGAATTTTTCCAGTATCGCAAGAGGGATCTCGGTAGGAGATGAGCTTGAATATGCCGATGAGATTTCATTGGGCAGATCGATCATGAATAGGCTTCCTTACAGTGAAGGAAATCCTTAATGTAAATTTTCAAGATGATTTCCGTTATCATTCCGTTATATAATGCTGAAAAAACCATCCTGTCTGCACTGGATTCTATAAAAGCACAGACTGTGGATAAAAAGGAATTTGAAATCATTATCGTCAACGACGGCTCTACAGACGGAAGCAAAGAGGTTGTGGAATTATTCATCAGAGAAAATCCTGATTTGAATATAAAATTTTTGGAACAGTCCAATACCGGTGTTTCAAAAGCCAGGAATTCGGGTCTGAGAATAGCTTCAGGCCAATATATTGCCCTGCTGGATTCGGATGACGAATGGCTTCCGGAAAAAACCGAAAAGCAGCTGGCATTGCTTACGGATAAAAATATATCGGTAGATTTTATCGCTACCCGCCGGAATAACAATAAAATCCTTTTGCCGTACCGCGTGAAGAATAATATAGCGGAAATTACCTTTAAAAAACTGCTCCTGCGCAATGAAGCACAGCCTTCTACGGTTATCTTTAAGCGAAAAGTGCTGGAAAATACCGGATTTTTCAACGAAGACCAGCGGTACGCTGAAGACCTGAACTACTGGATGAAGATCTCCAGGAACAACAAAATGTATATTCTCAATGAAAGCCTGCTGATTGCCGGTGGAGGAAAGAGGACATTCGGGGTTTCCGGGCTTTCGGCCGATCTTTCCGCAATGGAAAAAGGTTTTCAGCGGAACCTGAAGGAAATGTATGCCTTAAAAAATATAAATTTTATTCAATATCTTCTACTGAAGGCTTTTTATAAGACGAAATACTTACTTTTGCTGACGAGAACCTATTATTATAATTTAAAAAAATAACCTAAGGAGATTCATATGAAGTTGTCCGTCATTATCGTCAACTATAATGTCACTCAATTGCTTCGGAACTGTCTTGCGTCGTTACGCAAATACCTGCCGGATACAGGCTGTGAAATAGTCGTGGTAGATAATGCTTCTGCAGATTCTTCCTGGCGAGAACTCATTCCCGAATTCCCGGAAGTTCTTTTTATCTCCTCCGAAACAAACGACGGTTTTGCCAAAGCCAACAATAAAGCCGTTAATGTCGCCAAAGGTGAATACATTCTGCTCCTGAATCCGGATACGGAGCTGGAGGGTTTTTATATGAATGAAATTCTGGACTTCGCTGTTTCCCAAAAAAATTTCGGATGCCTGGGCGTACGGATGCATGATGCGGAAGGCCGTTTTCTGCCGGAAAGCAAACGTTCGGTACCGGATATGTTCAATTCTTTTGAAAAGCTTTTTACCAACTTTAAAAAGAACAGTTCAAAGTCCTATTACCGCTTTGATCTCGATGAGCAGGCCGTGGCAGAAGTGGAGGTGCTTACCGGAGCTTTCCTTCTTATAAAAAGAGAGGTTTACGAAGACGTAGGCGGGCTGGACGAATCGTATTTTATGTACGGGGAAGATATTGATCTTTGCTATACGGTGCTGAGAAAAGGCTTCAGGAACTTTTATTATGGCAAAGCTTCGATCCTTCATCATAAAGGTGAAAGCACCGTAAAAGATGAAGTGTATCTGGAACGCTTTTATGGAGCCATGCATATTTTCATTGATAAATATTATAAAAGGTCCAAACCCTTACAATATTCCTTTCTGAAAGCCGGGCTGAATCTGCGGCATAAAATTGAAAAGATTAAGTTGAAGTAACAGGAAATCGGGCTAAGAGTTTTTTACCCGGATTTATGACATTAAAATAAAAAAGCAACTCCATACAGAGTTGCTTTTTCTATGTAAAATAATTATTTGCTTATTTAGTCGGTGCCGGTGTCTGAACCGGAGCAGTTGTAGAAGAAGGCGCAGCTTTCTGATTAGCCGGAGCTTCTTTTTTGGCAGGAACCTGAACCGGTGTCGCAGCCGATGGCTTACCTGTAATGACAACGCTTAACAGAATAAGAACGATAATTGTTCCCCCAAGCGTCCATGTTGCTTTTTCCATAAAGTCGTTGGTTCTCTGTACCCCGAACTGTGCGGAAGATGCACCTCCGAACGTGCTGGAAAGGCCTCCTCCTTTTGGATTTTGAGCCATGACAATGATTACCAGTAAGATGCTGGCGATCATAATAAGAACCATCAATAGTATAAATATAGAATCCATTAATTTGATATCTTTTTGAATGGGCAAATTTAATCTTTTTTTGCGGAATAGCAAAGAAAGAATCCTTTAAATGTTCCAAAAATAAAAAACGGCAACCAAAGCTGCCGTTTTTATGTAAATAAGAAGGTTTTTATTTAAAATCAGAATCTTTTGCCTGATTGATCTCGTAAGACTTCACGTTCATGGTCATGTCCATTCCCATCTGGTTTACAGAGATCGTGTAAGGCATTTTTACACCTGCCACATCTTTATAATTAGAGAATAAGGTAGGGACGCTGATCTCCTGTCCCTGTGCTTTTACCGTTCTGGTTTCCCCGGTCTTTAATCCGGTTTTAACGCTGTAGTAATAGGTTGTTTCAGGACCTTTGATTGCGTAAGAATCCTCACCACCGATTTTCTCGATGCCTGTCAGCTTATATTCAGGAGATTTGGCGAAAGTCATTTCTTCGAAAACCTCGGTATTCTTCTGTTTTTCGGCGATCTGCTCAGGAGTTACAGGAACTTTTCTGCCCATTTGCTCAGCATATCCGGTTTTCCCGTCAAAGACATCTTTAAAAACAGTCTGTCCCATAGTGGTAACCTGGGTCAACTCTTTTCCGCCCTGTGCCTTAATCGTTTTCACTTCGAGACTCTGCCCCTGCATAGACATCGCAGCGTTTATGGTATACGAAGAAATTTTGGAAACGTTCGCTTTCCCTCCGATGGCATCGATGTATTTATCGGCAACAGAAGCTACCGTTACATTGGCATCCACTTTTTTCGCAGATGGCTTTGCTACAGGATTGGCCTCCGTATCATAATATTTTACAGGGTATCCTAATTTTTCCAGTCCTTCAGAAATATCGGAAGCTTTACCGGCGATGAAAATTCTGCTTTGGTTTGGCATAATCGTCGATTTTACGGCATTCGATACATCGGCAGCCGTTACTTTATCGATAGATTTGAGGTAATTGGTGTAGAAATCATCCGGAAGATCTTGGATCTTCTGGTTCAGGGCAAATCTCGCAATCGTTGCAGGCTGCTCCAGGGCAAGGATGAAAGAACCTTTAAGCTTGGCCTTTGCATTTTCAAGTTCTTCAGGCTTTACGGCAGAAATGGCGTTAAGCTCGTTCATGAATTCTTTTACCGCTTTATCCGTTACTTCGTTCCTTACGCTTGCACTTGCAGAAAACTGCGGCGAATATTTGCTGGCGCTCATGTTTGAATAAGCTCCGTAGGTAAATCCGTTTTTCTCACGAAGGTTCATGAAAAGCCTTGCTTCACCACCACCGCCAAGGATATAGTTGGCAATGGTTGCCGGGAAGTAGTTGGCATCCTTCATCTTCAGCGTATTCAGATTGTTTAGGGAAACTACAGACTGTACGGCAGAAGGAACGTCTACCACATCGATCTCGGTTTTTGCAACATTGGCAGCGGGTTCTACCGGAGTCATCGGTGTGTTGGCTTTTTTCCATCCGCTGAAAGCCTTTTCAACCAAGGACTTTACTTTATCGAATTTCACATCTCCTACGATCACCAGATAAGCATTATCCGGAGCGTAATATTTTTTATAAATATTCTGTACGTCAGCCAGCTGGATTCTGTTGATGGATTCAACGGTTTCAAATTCGCCTCTTGACGTGTTTTTTCCGTACATCAAAGCGTTTGAAACCCTTGAAGCAATAGCAGAAGCATTTTTTTCTTCAGATTTCAGACCCTCGATTGCTCTGGCCTTGGAATCCTGGATTTCCTCTGCTGAAAATTTAGGATTAACGATAGCATCTGCCATTAAGCCCAGTACTTCAGGGAAATATTTTGAAAGTGAGTTGGCGGAAGCTCCGTTGGAAGAGAAATTCAGGTTAGCCCCAAGATAATCCACCTTTTTATTGAAGGCATCTTTGCTCATGCTTGTGGTACCGTTTTCAAACTGTTCCGCCATGATTTCGCTTACTCCCGTTACGTTTCCTTCATAGTAAGGAGGTCTGTCCATGGTAAGGCTTGCACTTACACGCGGAAGCTTGTTGTTTTCCACCACCATTACGGTAAGGCCGTTGCTCATCTTGAAAGTCTTCGGTTTTGCAATATTGATGGCCGGTGTCGGGCCCGGCTTCGGCATGGCGTTAAGATCTATTTTCTGTGCTGAAAACATTCCTGCGAAGAAAAACGCTGCAGCTATATATGTTAATTGCTTTTTCATTTGTAAAAATTTAATTTTTAATAATCATTTTTTAACTTAAAATCCAATAAGTTACTTTTTCTCAGGTACGTAGTTAATGATTACTCTTTGGTTGGAATTAAGATACTTTTTAGCAGCATTCTGAAGATCCTGTCTGGTGATCGATCTGTAAATATCGATCTCTTTATTGATTAGGTTTGTGTCTCCCATCAGTACGTGGTTCGTAGCCAATGAAGCCGCAATTCCCTGGATGCTTGAGTTGGCGTTCACAAACTGGTTCTCAAACTGGTTCTGAAGCTTCTGGTAATCTTCTTCGGAGATCAGGGTTGTCTGCA
Organism: Chryseobacterium sp. sg2396; assembly: GCF_042610505.1. Classification (NCBI taxonomy): domain Bacteria; kingdom Pseudomonadati; phylum Bacteroidota; class Flavobacteriia; order Flavobacteriales; family Weeksellaceae; genus Chryseobacterium; species Chryseobacterium sp. sg2396. The sequence continues at coordinate 10,760 of NZ_JBHGAQ010000022.1, forward strand.
GCTTTTTTATTTCCGCATCGATGTCTGCCTGAAGAGCCGCTTTTGTAGTCTGCCCCATCGGGATTGCGAAGAAGGCAAAAATTCCATAATCCTCAAGACCCTGGTTGAAAGCCTGTACCTGAAGGGCTTTCTTATCCTGGTCCACTAATTTTTTATATAAAACGGAAGATTTACCGTTGCTTAAATAAGAAGAAAGCATGTCTAAAACATACGCATCTTTTTCTTTATTTGCCGGAGTTCTGTAGGCAAATACATATGCCGGAAGCTGGATGTTAGGATCCGTTGCCGTAACTTCTTTTTCCTGGGTGATCGGCGCGTCTTTCGCGTAGTTTTTAGGGTAAACCGTTCCTTTCGGAATGCCTCCGTAATATTCCTGGATCCATTTTTTAGTCTCTTCAGGCTTAATATCTCCTGCTACAACCAATGTTGCGTTGTTCGGAACATAGAACTTCTTATAGAAAGCCTGGAACTCTTCAAGCTTCGCTTCGTTAAGATCTTCCATAGAACCGATCGTCGGCCAGTTGTACGGGTGGTTGGTGAATAAGTTTTTCTGAATGGTAGTAAAAAGGTTTCCGTAGGGCTGGTTGTCCATTCTCAGCCTTTTTTCCTCTTTTACAACTTCTCTCTGAGTATCAACCCCGATCTGGTTGATAACGGCGTGACGCATTCTTTCCGCTTCCATCCAAAGTCCCAACTGTTCGTTGTTGGATGGGAAAGTTTCGTAGTAATACGTTCTGTCGTTGGTAGTATTAGCGTTGTTTTGCCCCCCGTTGGAAGATACGATCTTGAACCAGTCGCCTCTTTTGATGTTAGGAGTTCCTTCAAATAAAAGATGTTCAAAGAAGTGTGCAAAACCCGTTCTTCCTTTTACTTCATCTTTGGCACCAACATGGTACATTACCCCTGTAGTTACTACCGGAGCAGAATTATCCTGATGAAGAATTACGTGAAGACCATTCGGCAAGTCATATTCCTCAAATTTAATTTGTTGTGCATTCAGGGCCATTCCGAAGAAAGCCGCTGCAGCAACAGAAAGAAGTCGCTTTTTCATAAAGTAGAAATTGTTTTGTCAATAAGTCCCAAAAATACGTTAATTGTTACATTATTGAAATAAAATTTGTATCCGCAAAAATTTCTTTTCATAAGTTTTTTCAAATCATAAAAAGTGGTATTAAATTTATTAGTAAGAATTAGAATAAAAACTAATTTTGTAAATAAGAAATCCCTTTAATAATGAAAAACATTTCACACCAGAATATTTCTCATGATTCACTGGTCACTTTATTCAGCCAGGCACCGGTGGCGATGTCTTTGCTGATGGGTGACGATTTTATCATCAGTAATGCAAATGAGCAGATGCTTGAGCTTTGGGGGAGGGATGCTTCGGTAATAGGCGAATCGATATTTAAGGCAATTCCGGAAATAAAATCACAGGGGTTTGTAGAGATCCTGAATAATGTTTATCGGAAAGGTGAGGTTTTCAACGGTAATAAATGGCCCGTATTTTTAAATAAATATGGAAGCTATGAAGAGCATTTCTTTAATTTCATTTATTCACCGGTTTATAATGAGGAAAAAAAAGTAATAGCAATAAGCGTAGCCGCTACGGAGGTTACTGATCAGGTTATCTCGGAACGTAGGTTAATAGACAGCGAATACCGTTTTGAGGATCTTATTAAAAAATCGGATTACTGTATTGCGATTTATGAGACCGAAGATCTTTATATAGAGCTTGCCAATGAGCCGATGCTGAAGACATGGGGAAAAGATGCTTCGGTTATTGGAATGAAACTCGAAGATGCACTTCCTGAGCTGGAAGGCCAGCCGTTTATCGGTATCCTGAGAGATATTTTCAAAACAGGAAAGACTTATATGGCTACGGAAGATTCAGCAGACCTTGTCGTAGACGGTAGGCTTCAGACTTTTTATTATAACTTTTCATATAAGCCCTTAAAAAATTCTGCCGGTGAAGTATATGCGATCTATAATACGGCTGTAAATGTTACGGATCTTGTAGCCGCCAGGAAAGAAGTACAGGAAAGGGAAAAGAAATACCGCGACCTTGCTGATTCCATGCCGCAGTTTGTCTGGACCAGTGACAGGCATGGCAGGATCAATTACATGAATGACAATTGGTATAAACACATGGGATTCGATAAAAATGAAGATCCCAACGAAGCGCTCAGAAAAATTATCAGACCTGACATTTACCCTAAAATTTCAAAGATCTGGGAAGAAAGTGTAAGAACGGGTAAATCTTTCGAGGTAGAATATGAATTTGCAGATCCTGAAAATTCAGAGGTTTACCGATGGTTTTTGGGAAGGGCAATACCCAATTTTGATCAGAACGGAGAAATCAGTGAGTGGATCGGAACCTTTACGGATATTGATGATTTTAAACAGCTGCAGACACAGAAGGATAATTTTCTGGGAATTGCCAGCCACGAACTGAAAACACCGCTTACGAGCCTTAAACTATATACTCAGTTCATTGAGACAAACCTCAGCAAGCAGGGTGATCTTAAAAATGCTGAGGTAGCCAAAAGAATGAACAGCCAGATCGATAAACTGACGGAGCTTGTGAATGATTTACTGGATGTTACCAAAATCCAGAATGGAAAGATTCAGCTCAATGAATCAGAATTCGATTTTGACCAGCTTGCAGAAGATGTAATTGTAGAGCAGCAGATGACAGCAAGGCACAAAATTATTTTCCATAACAATGAAATCGGAAACGTAACGGCAGACCGGCACCGGATCTCACAGGTGATGAGCAATCTCATCAGCAATGCCATCAAATATTCTCCTGATGCTGATGAAATTATTGTATCTACTGAAATAAGCTGTAATATGGTAAAATTCAGTGTAAAAGATTTCGGAATTGGCATACCGGAAGATAAGCGGCAGAAAGTTTTTGAGCAGTATTACCGGGTAAGCGGTACCAAGGAACATACGTTTCCGGGCTTAGGATTAGGACTTTACATCTCATCGGAAATTATTAAAAGGACGGGTGGCAAAATATATGTTCACTCAATTGAAGGAAAGGGGTCTGATTTTTGCTTCGAGATACCTAAAATTAAAATATAAAACATGTCTACTTCTACCCAAATTTTAGTCTTGGATGACAGTCCTGCAATTGTTGATTCTATTGAAATGATGATGGAACTCGAAGGATTAAGCGTTGCCAAGTTCTATAAAGGATCAGATATGCTCAATGCCTTGATTTCACAACCCAAACCTGACGTTATCCTCATGGACATGTGGCTTTCCGGTGAAGATGGACGCGATATTTGCCGCACCATAAGAGCTGATGAAAATCTTCGTGATATTCCTGTACTTATCATGTCTGCCAGCCGCGGCCTTGAACAATCTGCCCTTGATGCCGGCGCCAACGATTTTATTGCGAAACCTTTTGATATGGGTGATATGATTACTCGCGTAAGAACCTATATCAAGGAAAATTAAACCATTTACATTTATCATTCTCATAAATTACAGTAAACCTTCAGGACTCCTAAAATTCTGAAGGTTTATTATATGTTATGTAATTAAATCCGGAGATCAATACTGACTAGCGTATAGATGTTTACGAATCAGAATTTGAATTCTCCTTATAATACACTAATTTTGTATTCCTAATTTTTTGCAGTATGGAGGATTATTTGAAAGGACTGAATGAATCACAATTTGATGCCGTTACCACGCTTGAAGGACCTTTGATGGTGCTTGCAGGAGCAGGCTCCGGGAAGACACGTGTTCTTACCATGCGGATCGCCCATCTTATTACCAATGGAGTAGACCCCTTCAATATCCTGGCCCTTACTTTTACCAATAAAGCAGCAAAAGAAATGAAGGATCGTATTGCAAAAGTTGTGGGACAAAGCAATGCGAAAAGCTTATGGATGGGAACTTTTCACTCCGTTTTTGCGAGAATTCTCAGAAGCGAGGCGCATTATCTGGGCTATCCCTCCAACTTTACGATTTACGATCAGCAGGATGCCCTCAATGTCATCAAGAAAGTCCTGAAGGACATGAACATCGATGCGGATTTATACAAACCCAAAAAAGTCCAGGCAAGAATCTCCACCTACAAAAATAATCTGATTACGGTAAAAGCCTACTTCAACAATCCGGAATTGCTCGAAGCGGATGAGAAAGCCAATATGAAATTCATCGGGCAAATCTATCAGCGGTACGTGGAACAGTGCTTCAAAAACGGATCGATGGACTTCGATGATTTGCTGCTTAAAACCAATGAGCTGCTGACCCGGTTTCCGGAGGTGCTGGCAAAATATCAGGACCGTTTCCGGTATATCCTTGTGGATGAGTACCAGGATACCAACCATTCCCAGTATCTGATCGTTAAAGCACTGGCTTCAAAATTTGAAAACATCTGCGTGGTAGGTGACGATGCCCAGTCGATTTATTCGTTTCGTGGAGCGAACATCTACAACATCTTAAACTTTAAAAAAGATTATCCTGATGCCATCACCGTGGCCTTGGAGCAGAACTACCGTTCTACCCAGAATATCGTGAATGCGGCTAATGTCGTAATTGCCAAAAACCTTCAGCAGTTTAAGAAAAATGTTTTCAGCGAAAATGAAGAAGGGGAAAAAATCAAAGTATACCGGTCGCTTTCCGATGCGGATGAAGCCAATTTCGTAGCCGGAAACATCTGGGAAACCCGGAACCGGGAGCAACGTAAATACAGCGACTTTGCTATTTTGTACAGAACCAACTCCCAGACGCGTGCTTTTGAAGATGCGCTGAGACGTAAGAATATTCCGTATAAAGTGTTTGGAGGATTGTCTTTTTATCAGAGAAAAGAAGTAAAGGATTTGATTGCCTATCTAAGGCTTCTTGTGAATGAAAACGATTCCGAGGCACTGATGCGGATCATCAATTATCCGGTGAGGGGAATCGGCGAAACCACCCAGAATAAACTGGTCGTTTTCGCAGATGCACAGAACGTTTCCGTATCGAAAGTACTGGATAATCTGCCGATGTATGCGCCGCAGTTGGGCGTAAATAACGGCGTTTTAAACAAGCTCAATGATTTCTGGTCGATGATCAAAGCCTTTCAGGTATTGCTGAAAACCGAAACCGCATATAATGTAGCGATGGAAGTGGCCAAACGGAGCGGACTGATCAAATTCCTGAAGGACGACCAAACGCCGGAAGGAATTTCGAGAGTGGAAAACGTTCAGGAATTGATGAATTCAATGCAGGGATTCATCGAAGAACAGATGCAGCTGGAAGACGGAGATCCGAGTTTGCCGAATTTCCTGGAAAATATTGCGCTTTCTGCCGATACGCAGGATAAGAATAACGATGAAGATATGGTTTCCCTGATGACCATTCACCTTTCAAAAGGACTCGAATTTCCGGTTGTCCATCTGGTAGGTTTGGAAGAAAACCTTTTCCCGAGCTTCATGAGTTCGGCAACCCGTGAAGACCTGGAAGAAGAGAGGCGTTTGTTTTATGTGGCCTTAACAAGGGCCGAAAAGCAGGCCTTTTTCTCTTATGCGGTGTCCCGTTTCCAATGGGGGAAAATTACCGATGCGGAGCCGTCAAGGTTTTTAAGTGAAATCGATGACGAATACATTGAATTTGTAAATCCGGCGATCGAAAAACGGTTTATCAATAATGCTGGAGTTAAATCCAATATCTTCGACGAACATCCTTCGGAAATGAGGAGTTTCAAAAAAGTAGAAAAGAAAACGATTGAAAGATCAGACAGTTCAAAGCCTGTCGCGGAGCCCCGCAAGCTCAAACCTGTCAGCACAGCCAAGATCATCAACCCGAGCGGTGCTTCTTCCCAGGATATTGAAGTGGGCGATAAGGTAAGACATGACCGTTTCGGAGTCGGGGAGGTAACCTTCCTGGACGGAACCGATCCGCAGAACATCAAAGCTAAAGTTGTCTTCCAGCACGAGGGCGAGAAGAACCTGATTTTAAAATACGCTAAACTGACGAAGATTTAAATTTCCACGATGCTGATTTTCAATAGTAGTACTGTAGTCAGATAAGATGCAATCATCTGTGAAAATTGGTGTAAGCTATGAGAAATTTTTTCCACCACAAAAGTCACAAAAGATATTGAAATTGCTCATTAAAGCTGAATACTTTATGGTATAAAAAGTACACAAAAATTTTAAAAAATCTTTGATTTTTAATCTCATGTGTTCTAAAAATATTTTCAAGCTATTCAAACTTTCTCTGTGACTTATGTGTTAAAAATAAACACAATCATCTGTGAAAATCTGCATCATCTGCGGGGAAATACAGATTTCGTATCTTAGCCATAAAAGTTTTACAATGAAAAGGATTCTCTTATTTTTAGTCTTTGCCTTATGTTCGGTACCTTTATTTTCCCAGGAATACAATGCCATACAGAATATTCATTATTACGATGATAAAACAGACAAGTCCGATGCTTACATTAATGAAAGATGCGTGCTGGATATGTATATTCCCAAAAACATAAAGAATTTCCCTACCGTGATCTGGTTTCACGGAGGCGGCTTAACAGGCGGACAGAAAGAAATTCCCGAAGCTTTAAAAAATAAAGGAATCGCTGTAATCGGAGTAAATTACAGGCTTTCTCCCAAAGTAAACGCCCCGAAATATATTGAAGATGCCGCTGCTGCCACAGCCTGGGTTTTTAAAAACATTAAGAATTACGGCGGAAGGAAAGATCTGATTTTCATTTCAGGACATTCGGCCGGTGGATACCTGGCGATTATGGTAGGGTTAAATAAAATGTATTTGAATAAATATGGGATCGATGCCAACAATTTCGCGGGAATTATTCCTTTCAGTGGACAGATGATTTCGCACTTCACCATCCGGAAAGAAAAAGGAATCGACGAATTGGATGCCAGGATCGACGAGTATGCACCGCTTCATTTCATCAGGGCAGACGCGTCGCCATTGCTGCTGATTACCGGCGACCGGGAAAAAGAACTCTTGGGAAGATATGAGGAAAATGCGTACATGGCAAGAATGATGAAGTTAAAAGGACATAAGGAAACAACTTTGTATGAGCTTCAGGGTTTCGACCACGGCGGAATGGCGCAACCTGCATTTCCGCTGTTAATCAACGAAATCAGAAGGGTAGAGAAACTGAAGAAATAAAATTTCCATAAAAAATTAAACATTAGCTTTGCAGAATTTATTTTGCAAAGTTTTTTTATTCTTTGAAATGTGAATTAAATTATATTCGGTATGGGAATTTTCTACAACAATGCGGTTTGCGATATTTATATAGGGAAAAGTGCAGGGGCCAAGATGATGCAGGACATCAGGAATGCTCAGAAAAATGTAAAGATCGTTTCGCCCTATCTTTCGCCTTTCCTCATCAAGGAACTGATTCATCTTCATTCCAGAGGAATTAAGATCAGGCTCATTACCAGTGATGAAATCGAGGATTTTTATGGATATGACAAAAATATTCATAAACTCATCATCCAGCACAGGCATGTTGATGAAAAAGCAAAGCAAACGAGAGATAATCTTCTCAGCTTAGCAGGAACTTTGCTTTTTGCTATGATCGGATTAAGCGTTGTCCTGCTACCTGTGATGTACCTGTTAAGCAATTTCAAACTTGCATATGGCTTTGTTCTGGTTGTACTGATGTTTTTCTTAAGAGATTCGATCGTAAAAAAAATTAAAAAAACGAAAGTTTATCATTACACCTACAAACAGTTGTTCCCGTTTAAGGTTTTTGTTTCTCCGAACAGCGGAAATGCTGCCCATAAAACTTTTATTCACAGTAAGATTTACATCATTGATGACGAGATTGCCTATCTGGGTTCTCTTAACTTTACCGGAAGCGGAGTGAAAGACAATCATGAGACCCGAATCAGAACCACGGATCCGAATGCGGTAGCCAGGATCATCGAAGAAGTAAAAGAAGTTTTTTATCATTCCAACCTGCCTGAAAGGGATATCCAGTTCTGGGGCAGTCAGCTGTACGACGAACCGGATAATTAAAGTGAATGGTCAATTTGCTTCGCAGTTAATGGTGAATTTTGAATAGTCATTAATTGACAAGCGCAGCGAATTGACTACTCACAATTGACTTTCTACAGTTGTTCATGGTCAGTTTTGCTTCGCAGGTGAAAGGTGAATTTTGAATAGTCATTAATTGATAAGCCTAGCGAATTGACTACTCACAATTGACTTTCTACAATTGCTCATGGTCAATTTCGCTTCGCAAGTGAATGGTGAATTGCAGACATACATGAATTGACAAGCGCAGCGAATTCACCATTGACCATTCACCTATTAGCGCTCCACCAATTCCTTCACCTGTTCTCCGTAAAAATCCGTTTCCGTTTTATCGGTTTTCAGCAGCTGATACCATTTCCGGAATGCTCCGATAAAGACAACCAGCATTAAAACCATCGCCACGACGGCTAAAGTCGCCAGAAGATATTGTCCTTTGGGAATATAAATACTTGTCACCTGGATATATCCGGCCCAGAAGGTAATCACCGCCATAAAAACGCCCGGAATAGCTGAGCATAAAGCATATTTACCGCGGTTTAAACGGATGAGCATGGTGGTACAGACAATCAGTCCGCAGGCAGCTAAAAGCTGGTTGCTGATTCCGAACAGCGGCCAGATACTGCTTACGTTTCCGGTAAAGACCAGATAGCCCCATGCAAAAGTGAAAACCAGGCTGCTGATGATAATTCCCGGCATCCAGTTTTTATCGTTGAACTTCGGAATAACGGAGCCCAGCATTTCCTGCAGAAAAAATCTTCCTACCCTTGTCCCTGCATCAATAGCTGTAAGAATAAACACGGCCTCGAACATGATGGCGAAATTATACCAGTATGCCATCAGTTGGTCCATGTAAGGGATCTTATTGAAAATATGGGCCATGCCAACCGCCAGGGAGACCGCACCTCCGGTTCTTCCGTGAAGATCAAGGCCTATTTTCTGTGAGAAATAATCAATATCAACGCCATGCAGAGCAGGATGGGCAGCGAGGAATGCGTCATAAGATTCTTTCGGAGTATTTATAGCGAAATAATCTCCGGGCATTAAAGTACATGCTGCAATTAAAGCCATTAATGCGACAAAACCTTCTACCAGCATCGCCCCGTATCCTACAAAAAGGATTTCTCTTTCTTTATTCAGCATTTTCGGAGTGGTTCCGGTGGCAATGACTGCGTGGAATCCTGAAATTGCCCCGCAGGCAATTACGATAAAGATGAATGGTAATACAGGACCACCGATTACCGGGCCTCCGCCATTTATAAATTGAGTAAGAGCCGGCATCTGTACGGTGGGATGGATAACGATCACCCCAATGGCCAGCATAATGATAGTTCCGATTTTCAGGTAGGTGGAAAGGTAATCTCTTGGAACAAGCAGCAGCCAAACCGGTAATACCGAAGCGAGAAATCCGTACAGCGGAATTGCAATGGAAATTGTTGTGATATCCCATGAAAAAAGGCTGTTTATAGTTTCATTCTGCATCAGGTTATGTCCGCCGATAATCCCTGCAATCAGGAGTACACCTCCTAAAATACTTGCAAATGTTACCGAGTTTTTTCTGTATCGCATGATCAGTCCCATGATAATCGCAATCGGCATGGTGATAATGACCGTAAAAAGCGACCAGGAAGCTTCATGCATCGCGTTGATGCAGGCTAAAGACAGCCCGGCAAGCGTAAGAATCAGGATGAACAGAATGGCAAATCCTGCTACCGTTCCCGTTGTTTTACCGATCTCTTTGGAAGCAATGGTGGCTAAACTCTGGCCTTTATGACGTACGGAAGCAAACAGCACGACCATATCATGAACCCCGCCTCCCAGTACACAGCCGATCAGGATCCATAAAGCGCCGGGCAGATAGCCGAACTGTGCTGCAAGAACCGGTCCTACCAAAGGGCCTGCTGCAGCAATAGCAGCGAAATGATGCCCGAACAAAACATTTTTATTCGTCGCTACATAATCTTTGCCGTCTGCAAATTCTAAGGCTGGTGTGGTATTTTGGTTGTTCAGCTTCAGCACTTTATTGGCCATGAAAATTCCGTAAAAACGATAAGCAATAGCAAAAATCAATACCGAGACGAAAACGATGGTTAGGGCGTTGATGTTATTTAATGAATCCATACCGTACAGTTTTTTTATAAGTAAATAATTAAATTTTTGAGTGATTTTGTTTTGAATACTATAAACAATTGCCAAGTTAATTATTTTAGACACATAAAATGACAGTATGTATATTAATTTAGCAAATTGATAGATTGTTCAGGTATAGTTGATTGATATTTATGGTGCTACGAATCGATAGATATATCAATTTAGTTGATAACAGCATTTATTTTCTGCCAAAGCACATCATCGAAATCAGAAAGTGCGGGATTTACATTGTCCGCAGCATCACCCATTCTGATGATTACGATTTTTTTTCCGGGAACCACGTAAATTTTCTGGTCATTTTTTCCTAACGCACAGAACATATCATCCGGTGCGCTCGGAATGAGCTTTCCGCTGAATTGATACTGGCTTTGCGGGAGGTGATAACTGGATTTTCCATTGAGCCACCATAAATATCCGTAAGCCAGGTTGATACTCTGAGAAGTATTAACAGAATTTTGGAAATAGGTGGAATTGACGATCTGAGTACCATTCCAGTTGCCGTTATTCAGGGCCATCAGGCCAAATCGTGCCATGCTTCTCGTCGTACTCCAGTAGACGCTGTTGTCGCCGCTTTGGATCCAGCTTCCGGTCATTCCGATCTTATCCCGCAGTTTTGCATTGAAATACTGAGGCCAGGTCTGGCCGGTCGCTGCAGCAACAACATACTGGAGCTTAACATAAACGTTATGATAGGCCCAGCGTGTTCCGGCATCGGCTTTATACTTTAGATTGGCCAGGCTCACATCATCACCCAGGCTGTCGTCCAGCCCAGAGGTCATTGTTAAAAGATTCCGGCAGGTAATCAGGTTTTCTTTGGCTAACGGTTCGCTGGTCCATCCGGTTCCGATATATGCGGAAACTTTATTGTTGATATTCAGAAATCCTTCCTGCTCGGCAATGCCCGTTACCGCCGAGGTTAAAGTTTTTCCGGCACTCGCCCAATACCATGGCGTTGAAGCCGTATGTCCCGAGAAGTAATTCTCCATGACGATTCGTCCGTTCTGAATGACCATAAAGCTCTTGGAATGCTTGGTCTCAAGATAATTCAGCAGATCCTGGACTTTATCCTGATGCCATCCCAGAGAAGAAAATGATTTTGTTTCCCAGGTATCGCTGTTCAATGGCGGGAAGTACATGGCTTCCGAAGAGGTTGGGATTTCAGTGGTTGCAGGATTTTCATCTGCGCTTCCGCCACTACACCCACAGCCGATTATGCAAAGCGCAAAAACAGAAAGTAGATTTTTTATATTCATAGGAAATTAGGTTGAATTTTGTTTTTTTAGATGATCAAAAGACCATTTGGTTAAAACAAAATATTAAATCCAACCTAACTTTAGAATTAAATCGAAAAACAAGTTTTACTTTTTATGAGTAACGATAAATTGTATCATTTCATCGGTGAGCTGATCCATATAAGCTTTATCTGTTTTTCCGAAACCGTGAATGCCATCCTTCACCACAACCAGGGTCGCTTCGATATTTTGTTTTTTCAGCTTTCTGACCAGTTTTTTAGAGTGTTTCAAAGGGGCCGCTTTATCCTTATCGCCGTGAAGAATGAAAGTGGGGATTCCGCCTTCCGTATCATTGATGGGCGAAACGGTTTCCAGATAGTCGATGGCTTTTCTCTTTTCGTCATTGATATCATAGCCTGAGATTCCGTAAACCAGTTTTTGTCTGATTTCAACAATCGGCTTGAAAAATAAACCTACAATAGAAACGGGAACTTTGCCTAATCTAGTGTGTAAAAGCTTATTCAGATCCGTAGGCCCGTAATTGTCTACTACATAATTTACCTTTGAAGAATAAGAAGAAAGTTCAGGGCTACCCGGATATTCATTATCAGTAGTATAAGCTGCTAACAGCGAGAGGTGGGCTCCTGACGAGGCTCCGAAAAAACCGATATTATCAGGATCGAAATTAAACTGCTCCGCATTTTTCCGTACCCATCTCACGGCATCTTTCGTATCTTCAATAGGGATAGGGAAATGTACCGTTTCACTGACCAGGGTATAATCGATGCTGATGACGGCATAATTCTTTTCTACAAGTTTTAAAATAAAGTTCTCTATATAATTACCGGCCCTTACCACCTGATCACCTTTGGCCCAGGCACCGCCATGGACATAAATAACCACCGGAAGTTTACCGGTTGCCGGGTTTTTCGGACGGTAGAGATCCAGGGAAACCGGTTTTCCCAAGGAATTGTTTTTATAAACGATATTTTGGGTCAATGCGGTTCTTTCCGGAAGGATGGTGCTGGCAGGAAACTTCTGTTCAGGCAGTTCCTGAGAAAATCCTGATGTAAAGGAAGCTAAAAGGAAAATAAAAAACAGGTTTAAAGAAAACCTGTATAGTATGCTTTGTTGAAATTGTTTCATAAATACTGTGCGGAGAACGTCTGATTTTTCTCCGCAAAAAAGGGTATCAAAAGTCTTACCAATTATTACCTCTCAACTCTGGCCATTGTTTTTTTCCGTTTATAAAACCAATTCCTGAAATAACTTTTCAAATGTTTTTTCAAGATCTTTAGATTTTCCGGGATGTGGTCTTGAAGTCTGTACGGAAGCACTTCGTACGGCTGTGAGCCACCGGAACCGGTCTGGGATATCAAGTAGGGCAATTGGTCCTCCGTCTTTTTTTCCTTCGGCAATTTTTTTGAAGCTTTCCAGATTTTGGCGCACATCATCATAATCCAGCTTGCTTCTCATCAGCCGGAATTTATCGGGACACAGGTAAAAATCTACTTTGATAAATTTCTCTTTTTTTGAAAACATTACCAGTCCGATGTTGAAGAACTCTTCTCTCTCAACCTTCGGAACCAGACGAATCACTGCGTATTCGTAAATTTTATCCTCTTGCATTTTTGGCTTCGTTTAAAAAAATTTCAGAATGTTCAAGTCTTGTCTTCAGGAAATTGAAGTAGATGTCACGGATTTCGTCCGGGCTTTCTTCGGCATCTTCCCAATGCAGCCAATCCTGTGGAATCAGGTCTGTGATTTGCCTGAAAACGCCTTCATTCAACACTTTTTTTGCGAATGTATCGGCTTCGTCCAGCATGGTAGCCTGAGGAAGCAGAACGTGATCTTTTACATACTTAAACGGCGTTTTTGCTGCCGTATCGAAATTCTGCCATGAATGATGGAAATAGAAAGAAGCCCCATTATCGATGATCCATAATTCTTTATGCCACATTAGCATATTGGTATTTTTAAAAGTACGGTCGATATTGGTAATAAAGGCATCCAGCCAGACAATTTTAGAAGCCAGAAGTGGATCGATACGAATGCCCGGATCATAGGTAATGGATTCGGAAAGGTAGTGTAATCCCAGATTCAGCCCTTCCGAATTCTTCAGTAGGTCCTGGATTTCCTCATCGGCTTCCGTTCTCCCGAAATCTACGTCAAGGTTCACAAAAACCAGCTCCGGAATTTTCAATCTCAGTGCTTCGGTAATTTTCCCCCCGAGCAGTTCGGAGATCAGCATCTTGACCCCATGGCCCGCACCACGGAATTTCAATACATATTTAAAATCATCATCAGCTTCTGCCAGCGCAGGAAGCGACCCTCCCTCACGAAGCGGCAGGATATAACGCATTACGGTTACCGTTCTTAAATCCAGCATACGGCAAAAATAAGGTTTTCCTTTGTGTTTATTTCTATTTTTAATATTTTTAAATGAAAATCATCCTCCCGTTAAAAGGTAGGACTGTCACCTGAAGAATGGGGGGAGATTTTGATTTAACAGGAATAAATTCTTTATTATTTGTTCTGTACAAAAAGGGAGTAATAGAAAATTAAGCAAGCAAAATAGATATGGAAATCACAAAAAAACAGAATATCATCATTCCGAATCCCGAAACAAAAGACTTTCTAGCGGATGCTTTTTATCCGGAAGGCGGTGAAAAATTACCGCTGGTTATCTTTGTGCACGGCTATAAAGGTTACAAAGACTGGGGTGCATGGAACCTGATGGCGGAGAAATTTGTCAAGGCCGGATTTTTCTTTGTTAAATTTAATTTTTCACATAACGGAACGACGGTCGACAACCCGTTTAACTTTGGTGATCTCGAAGCTTTCGGGAATAACAATTACTCCAGAGAGCTTTCCGATTTAGGTGTGGTCATCGATTATTTTACTGCGGATCCTGCAGTAGACAAAGACAAGATTATCCTGATCGGTCACAGCAGGGGAGGAGCAATTTCCATTATTAAAACCTATGAAGACGAAAGGATCCACGGGCTGATAACATTGGCAAGTGTGGATACCTTAGACCGTTTCCCGAAGAATGAAGCCTTTGAAAACTGGAAAAGAGCAGGGGTTTATTATGTAATGAACGGGAGAACGAAGCAGGAAATGCCGCATTATTACCAGTTTTACGAAGATTATGAAAAGGATATGCACCGATTTGATGTAGAGCGGGCCACGGAAATGGCAAAAGCCTATTTTTTAATTATCCACGGTACAAATGATGAAAGTGTAAATGTAAAGAATGCCGAGCATCTTCATCTGCTGCATCCGAATTCTGAATTGTTTTTAATTGAAAATGCCAATCACACTTTCGGCGCAAAAGAGCCCTGGGAAAAAAACGAGCTTCCGAAAGACCTGAATACTGTAGTGGAAAAATGTATTGCATTTATAAATGATAAATTAGAGCTTGTGTAATGTGTTGAATTTTAGAGCGGTATTTGGATTTTATAGTTTTTTTCATATATTAGTGACAGAAACAATATCAAAATTACGACTATGAAAAATCTAAAAAAACTAAGCAGAGAAGCTAAAAAAAGTATTGTTGGACAAGGAGCTACATGTCCTCCAAGCGGATGTTACAGGTTTTATTTGAGCGACGGGCAGGGAAGCTGCATCGTGCCGCCTTGTAATTCAGATTATGGGACGGAAGTCGGTGGACAATGTTGCTTTTAAAAAAGAAAAATCAGCGGCTGTTCGGAAGAACAGCCTTTTAATTTATCCATATTGCAAAATAGTTCACTGATGATTCATTGTTTATTAGACCTCTTAAATTCTAAAGTGCCCCAACAGAAATTTTATAAGATATAAAAAATTTTATGATTAGGCATGATAATTTTTCATACCTTAGTGAAAATTAATCCGCTAAATCATACGTTATGAAAAACTTAAGTTTAAAAAACGCCCAAAAATTAAGCAGGGCATCTCAGAAAAATGTTCTGGGAATGGGACCGATATCACCTTCCTGTGCTCCGGCCGGATGTTATGATCAATCTATTAATAACAGCAATGACCGATGCTTTATCCTTTCCTGTCCTTCGGTATATGGTTATATGCAAACCGTTAACGGAACCCGTAAGTGCTGTTTCTTTTAGATAGCAAATATTTTTTGAGCTTTTAAAGTAAATAATAAAGGAGTGAAAATTTTCACTCCTTTTGCTTTTTATAGTTTTCACTATTTGATTAATATTTTCCAGGCTTCTTCAATCTTGCTTTCCAACAATAATTGCTGAGCGTCACGATGGATATTTTCATTGGAATGGTAGTTGCCTTCAGGTAATACTTCCACATTGGCCAGCATGCCGAGGTCATTTCCGGTAAAAATACGGCTGTACCTGATTTCTTCCGGAAGAAGATCAAAGCCGATGCCTTTGGTGACCAACGGTTTCGGAACTTCGAAAAGATTGTTTTCGTTGTTTCGGGAATACCAGTTGCTGCCCAACCGGGCAACCATATCCAGCTTTGCCTGATCCAGGTTTCCGTTTTCATCCAGGTACTCTTCCCGGATATGGATTTTCTGTACCTCGCAGATTACCAGGTTTCCGGCACCGCCCTGACCGCCCAGGGATTTTACTTCCAGTACTTTGCATTCAAAATTGACCGGGCATTCTTCGATCAGCTTTGGCCGTACCAGATCGGCATTTTTCATAGTGAGACCGGATTTGATGAATTCGTTTACGCCGTCGCCGTATTCCGTGGAAGCCAGCGAAATCTGCTGTACGATAGGAAAATTTACGGTTCCGATCACCACTTCCGGAACTTCCAGCACATTCTCAAGGGTGTGTTTGGTGGTATTGTCCCGCACCCTCCTGGATGGGGAAAAAATCAGTACCGGCGGCACTGTACTGAACATATTGAAAAAGCTGAACGGCGATAAATTGCTGTTTCCGTCTTTATCAACCGTTGAGGCCAGCGCAATCGGCCGCGGCGATATAGCGGTCTGCATCACCGTCTGCAGTTGCAGGGAGGTGATTTCTGATGGAATGAGTGTTTTCATTATTACATTAATTTTTAACACATGAGCCACATTAGATTTTAGATCTTGAATCTAATGTGACTTATGTGTTTAATATGTTCAATCCTCAAATTATTTGGTTGGGATAATTTTACCCGAAACTTCACCGAAGCCCACTCTCACACCGTCTTTTTCAGCCCAGGCTTTCATGGTTACCGTATCGTTGTCATTGATGAACTTTCTTTCTTCACCGTTACTTAGCTTGATCGGGTTCTGGCCTCTCCACGTAAGCTCAAGCATGGAACCGAACGATTTCGGATCGCTTCCGGAGATGGTTCCGCTGGCGTACATATCACCCACTTCTACGTTACAGCCATTTACGGTGTGGTGAGCGAGTTGCTGGGTCATGTTCCAGTACATATGCTTGTAGTTGCTTTCGGAGATCAGATTTTGCTCTCCGTTTTCAGGCTGGATATAAACTTCAAGATTGATATCATAATTCTTATCGCCTTCAAATTTCAGGTAGTCCAAAACTTCAGGATCCTGCGTGGGAGAAGCGGTTCTGAATGGTTCCAAAGCTTCCAGTGTAACCACCCAAGGAGAAACGGACGAACCGAAATTTTTAGCAAGGAATGGTCCGAGCGGAACGTATTCCCAGGATTGGATGTCTCTCGCAGACCAGTCGTTGAAAACCACCATTCCGAAAATGGCATCTTCCGCGTCTTTCGTGGAGATGCTTTCGCCCATTTCGGTATTTTTATTAATGATAAAAGCCATTTCCAGCTCGAAATCCAGCTGCTTGCAAGGCCCGAAAACAGGCTGGTCGGCATCGGCAGGTTTCATCTGACCTTTCGGACGGTTGATCTCCGTTCCGGAAACTACAATGGAAGAAGCTCTTCCGTGATATCCTACAGGAAGATGTTTCCAGTTCGGCAATAAAGCATTGGCCGGATCCCTGAACATTTTCCCGACGTTGGTGGCATGTTCGATGCTGCTGTAAAAATCCGTGTAGTTCGGAATGTGTACCGGCATCATCATTTTCACCTGATCCAGGTCGTAGAATGCTTCTTCAATGGTCTTTTCATCTTTTGAAAGGGTAGAGCCTTCCTGCAGCAGTTCCTGGATTTTCAGGCGGACCGCATTAGTAATAGGCTTACCGAGTTCGATAAACTCGTTCAGCGTGTACGCTTCAAATACGTTGTCTATCAGACCTTCGATTTCTTCGAAATACCCAAAGTCATACAGCGTTGCCAGATCGATGATCTGATCGCCGATTCTCGTGCAGCAGCTAATGTATTCTTTATTGAAAACCGCTACGCCGAACGGGATATTATGAATGGAAAAATCTGAATCTGATGAATATTCTACAAATGATTTCATAAGTTTAGCATTTAGGTGGATTAATGAAAATCCGTTAGATTTTGGGTTTTAAAATATTTTTCGGTTAGAATGATCAATGAATGTGCCTCAGGCCTTCATTATTGATATTTAAAATATTTATTTTTTGGATTTAACCTTTCTTTTAGCTTCCGAAAAGGATGCTTCATCAATCCAGCGGTCTTTGTTATTGATGTCGATGAGATAAAGAATATTATCCTGTTTTGTAAGCAACAGGGTTTTAGCGACAGGAACCGGAACCTTCTTGTTTTCCAGCATATCGGCACGCAGGGAAATGATATTTCTTTTGCTTCTTACTACATCTCCCGAAAAGACGTTGGAACTGCTTTGCCCGGTTGCCTTGTCATCAAAAACTTCCACGTAGGTTGCTTTATTTCCTTTAATGACGATAAAATCCCGCTCGGTATGATCGGCTTCATCTTTAATGAAGACAAACTTTTTATTATCAATGTTTACCGATTCCAGGTTTTGGTTAACGCCTTTTCTTTCTTCAAGTTTGGTAAGAATGCTGTTTATCGATCCGTATTGTGCTTTTGCTGCAAAAGCGGTTCCTAACATAAGCATTCCGATTAAAATTTTTTTCATATTGCTGTGTTTGTATAAAAAAGTTTTGCCAGGACTGCTCATCCTGACAAAACTTCCTATTGTTATTAAAATTACAGATTTCCTCTTTTTTCCTGCTCCCTTTCCAATGCTTCAAATAAAGCTTTGAAGTTTCCTGCACCGAAACTCTGTGCACCATGTCGCTCGATTATTTCAAAGAATAGAGTAGGGCGGTCTTCTACCGGCTTGGTAAAGATCTGCAACAGGTATCCTTCTTCATCATGATCGATCAGGATTCCAAGGTCCTGCAGTTTTTTTAGATCTTCGTCAATATGTCCTACTCGTTCAGGAACCATATCGTAATAAGCTTCCGGTGGAGCAGAAAGGAATTCCACGCCGCGTTTTTTCAGTTCGGTTACGGTATGGATGATGTCTTTTGTCGCTACGGCGATATGCTGTACCCCTTCACCTTCATAGAAATCAAGATACTCTTCCACCTGGGATTTCTTTTTACCTTCGGCAGGCTCATTAATTGGAAATTTAGCATATCCGTTTCCGTTGGACATTACTTTAGACATCAAAGCGGAATATTCTGTATTGATCTGCTTGTCATCGAAAGAAAGAATGTTTACAAATCCCATTACTTTCTCATACCATTCAACGGTAGGAATCATTCTGTCCCAGTTTACGTTTCCTACGCAGTGGTCAACATACAGAAGCCCGGCATCTTCCGGATTGTAAGCGCTTTCCCACTTTTCATAACCCGGCATGAAAGCACCATTGTAGTTTTTCCTTTCCACAAACATATGAATAGTTTCTCCGTAAGTATAGATTCCGGACATTCTTACTTCGCCGTGCTCATCAGTTAAGGTAACCGGCTCCAGATAAGGTTTTCCGCCTCTTTTGGTTGTTTCTTCAAAAGCTGAATAGGCATCATCTACCCAAAGTGCCAGGATTTTTACACCGTCACCGTGTTTTTTTACGTGCTCATTGATCGGGGAATCCGATTTCAGTCCGGTAGTAAGCACCAGTCTGATTTTTCCCTGCTGAAGAACATACGATGCACGGTCTCTCACGCCTGTTTCAGGACCTGCATACGCAACAGACTGAAACCCGAAAGCGGTCTTGTAGTAATGCGCGGCCTGCTTGGCATTCCCTACATAAAACTCAATATAATCGGTACCGTTGATCGGCAAAAAATTCTCTGCCTGAGCAATCTTTTCGGCAAATGTAAGTGTTGACATATTCTATTTTTACTTTTATATTTATGGTTGCAAATTACGAATTTATCGTTAATGCGGAAAATATAAACAAACAAACGTTAGGTAAGTGGCTAAGATGTTATTTTAGTCACAAACACAGCATATTAATAATAGCATAAACTAACCACAAAAGTCACAAAAGACTATTATGCTGCATAAAAAGTTAAATGTAAGAAATTAAAAAAGCGCACAAAAGTTTTAAAAAATCTTTGATTTTTTATCTCATGTGATCTAAAATATTTTCACAGCCGGAAACTCATCTGATGTTTTTTATGTGTTAAATATCTGTGCAAATCTCTGCCATCTATGAGAAATAAATTACCAGGTAGTTATAACTTAAACCGTTCGTAAGCCGCTCTCTCCAGCATTTCCCGGTCATCGGGATGCGCAATGCTGATCAGTTCCTGTGCCCGTTGTTTGAGGTTTTTTCCATACAGATAAGCGGTTCCGTATTCAGTAACCACCCAATGGATGTGTCCTCTGGTGGTTACTACACCGGCTCCCTGCTTCAAGAAAGGAACGATCCTGGAAACGCCTCTTTTCGTTCTGGACGTAATGGCAATGATCGGTTTTCCGTCTTCGCTCAGGGCGGCTCCTCTCATAAAGTCCATCTGTCCGCCGATTCCGCTGTACTGCATGGTTCCGATAGAGTCGGCGCAGACCTGTCCGGTAAGGTCGATTTCAATGGCTGAGTTGATGGCGACCATTTTTTTATTCCGCATGATGTTGATCGGGAAATTCACATCGCTTACATCCTTAAAGGCAAAAACCGTATTGTCGTCGACGTAATCATAAAGCCTTCTGGTTCCGAAGCAGAAACTGGTAATCGTTTTATTGTCATTGTAGCCTTTGTATTTGTTGTTGATTACGTCATTCTGGATCAGGGCGATCACGCCGTCACTCAGCATTTCGGTATGGATGCCCAGGTCTTTGTGGTTGTGCAGGCATTTCAGTACCGCATCCGGAATGGTTCCGATTCCCATTTGCAGGGTGGATCTGTCATCGATCAGTTCCGCTACATTTTTTCCCACTTCCATTTCTTCCGTTCCTACCTTGGATCCGTAATCTACGGTCGGAAGTTCTTCTTCATGCCACACCAGTTTGGTGATTTTGCTGATATGGATCATTCCATCCCCATGTGTTCGTGGCATTAACGGATTCACGATGGCTACAATAATTTTTGCCGTATCCACAGCGGCCCTTGCAACATCTACGGAAGTTCCCAAGGTACAAAATCCATGTTTGTCGGGAGGAGAAACGGTTATCAGGGCAACATCCAGCGGCAGGATGTTCTTTCTGAACAGGATCGGGATTTCACTCAGGAAGACCGGTACAAAATCGCCCCGCTCCGAATTGACGGCATCACGCACCGGAGAAGAAACAAATAAGGAATTTACGAAGAACTTTCCGGCATATTCCGGTTTGGCGATTTCCACATTTCCCTGCTGGGTAATGGAAACCATTTCCACGTTGTCCAGACGGTGAGACTGCCTCGCGAGTTCGTCGATTAAGTAATTCGGGGTACAGGCACTTCCGTGAAAGAATACCCGGTTGCCGCTTTTGATAGTATAGATCGCTTCTTCTGCGCTGATGTATTGATCCATAAATTACATTTTATTTGAATACAGATATTTTCTTTTCTTAAAGATAGCTCATATTATTTAGATGAATTAAAAATAAGCAGAGATTTTTGTCATGTTTTGGAAAAATATGATACGAAAAAGGATTAAATGCATTGCACTTAATCCTTTGTTTGTATCGATGGCAAACCTCATAGGTTTAAAAAAACCTATGAGGTTTACAGGCACTTATATTTATTCCTGTAAACGGTCTTTCAGGGTATGATCTTCCTCCTCCAGCCAGGATGTTTTGTAAGAAGGATCTTCCACTTTTAAGGCTTCTTCCGTAATTTTCAGCGGGCGGAACGGATCGACCATCACGGCATATTCTTCCGTAAATTTCTTTCCGATGCTGCGTTCCATGGCACCGGGATGCGGACCATGAACGATTCCTCCCGGATGCAGGGTGAAATCCATCAGGTCGATATGGTTACGGCTCATGAAATCCCCTTCGGTGTAGAAGAGCACTTCATCGGAGTCGATGTTGGAGTGGTTGTAAGGTGCCGGAATTGCCTGCGGATGATAGTCGTACATCCTTGCACAAAACGAGCACACCACAAAGTTGTGGGCCTCAAAAGTCTGGTGCACCGGCGGCGGTTGGTGGATCCTTCCCGTAATCGGTTCAAAATTCTTGATGTTGAATTTATAAGGATAAAAATATCCGTCCCAGCCTACGACATCAAACGGGTGGGTAGCATACACAAAATCGGTGATCTGGTTTTCTTTTTTAACTTTAACTACAAATTCTCCCTTTTCATCTTTCGGTGCTTTATAAGTTGGGGCGACAATGTCTCTTTCGCAGAACGGCGAATGTTCCAGCAGTTGGCCGAACTCATTCCGGTACCGTTTCGGCGTGTAGATCGGAGAGTGGCTTTCCAGGATAAAGAACACGGTATCTTCCGACTGCAGCTCAATCTGGTAAATCGTTCCTCTCGGAATGATGAGGTAGTCGCCGACAGCAAATTCGAGGTCTCCGACAAATGTTTTCAGGATCCCATTTCCGTTGTGGACAAACAGAAGCTCGTCGCATTCCGCATTCTTGTAAAAATAATCCATGGATTTCCGTGGCTTCGACAATCCCATTTTCATGTCGTTGTTCACCATCAGGAACTTACGGCTGTCCAGCACGTCGTCTTCCGGAGTTACATTCATCCCTTTGAACATTCTCGGGGTCACATTTTTATCAACGGCAATCTTCGGCGACACATCTTTGGGCTCCCCGATGGATTTGATCTGGGTAGGGCGGTGGATGTGGTACAGCAAAGAAGAAATTCCGTGGAATCCTTCCGTCCCGAAAAGCTGTTCGTAATAGAATTTATCTTCCGGAGACTTGAAAACCGTATGCCTTTTTGGTGGGATATTTCCCGACTGATGATATCTCATTTTACTTTTATATGTGGATTCTCAAATGTAATAATTTTTAATGAAACGGGAAGATTGTTTAATTGTGAGGTTCAGCAAGGTTATTGAAATGAGAGTGTACATTTGCTCCATAGGAGCAATATCTGTGTAAAAAAGAAAATTTTCAGGCATTCAGCACGCCGTAGGTGTTCTATTGTCCCAAGCTGATGTGTTGTGGCAAGAGATAAAACTCCGCTGGAGTTCAATTTTATTTACTATACTTTTATTCTTACACAGATATTATTCCTACGGAATATTTAGAATATCCTTTCACAAATGTATCTAAAGCAGATTCACTGTTGACCGTTCACCGACTGGCTGTCTTAGCTGAATGAAATCTATGGTGCTGGGCTTGCCGAAATATCCTTGCGATCGAAATTGCTCAATCATATTAGGAAAACTTTGCGAATATTGCGTTGAGAATAAACAGCCCGCATCTTAGATTAATTTTAAATTAATGTTTTCTTTTTAAAAAAATAATTGTTAGTTTTGTCTAACAATTTTAATTTCATGAAGCGAATATCACTTTTTGTTATTCTGTATTCCTCCTTCAGTTTCTCTCAGGCAACGGACAGCCTGAATGTAAACCAATCTTTAAAAGGAGATTCGGCGAGTAGTTTGAAGAAAAAAGAAATGAAAACAAATGATATTGATGATGTCGTGATTACAGGAACCCTAAAGCCGGTCAGCCGTTCCAAAAGTCCGGTAGCGGTAGAAATTTACAGCCAGAAATTCTTCCAAAAAAACCCGACACCGAATATTTTCGAATCCATTGCCATGGTGAATGGAGTAAAACCTCAGCTCAACTGTTCGGTCTGCAATACAGGCGATATTCATATCAATGGGCTGGAAGGCCCTTATACCATGATTCTGATTGACGGAATGCCGATTGTGAGTTCACTTTCCACGGTTTACGGACTGAGCGGAATCCCGAACAGCCTCGTCGACCGGATTGAAGTGGTAAAAGGGCCGGCTTCTTCGATTTACGGTTCCGAAGCAATGGGCGGGGTAATTAATATCATTACCAAAAGTGCGCTGACCGCTCCGAAACTCAGCGTTGATCTGATGACCACTACCTGGAATGAAAACAATGTGGATCTTTCAACGAAATTTAATTTGGGCAAAAAAGCTGCTTCGATAGTAAGCCTGAATTATTTCAATGCCACCCAAAGGTTGGATGAAAACCATGACAATTTTACGGACGGCGCTTTACAGAACAGGATTTCCCTATTTAATAAATGGAACTTTAAGCGAAAAGAAAACCGGCAGGCCAGCTTTGCGCTGAGGTATCTTTATGAAGACCGGTTCGGCGGAGAAATGCAGTGGAACAAATCGTACCGCGGGAGTGATCAGGTGTATGGTGAAAGTATTTACACCAACAGGGTAGAAGCGTTCGGGATGTACCAGTGGCCGTTAAAGGAAAATATCATGACCCAGTTTTCCTACAATTTCCACGACCAGAATTCTTTTTACGGGGATCACCCTTTCCTGGCAACCCAGAAAGTGGCTTTTGCACAGACCTACTGGGATAAAAAGCTGGGAAACCATGATCTTATTGCAGGCGTTACCTTTAAAAGAACGTTCTATGATGACAATACACCGGGCACCTTATCAGCCGACGGTTCCACGAACGAACCGATGAAGTCGCCCATCCTCGGGGTATTCATCCAGGATCAGTGGGAGATCAATGAAAAGAATACGTTGTTACTGGGATACCGGCTGGATTATGACAAAATCCATCACGCCGTCCATTCCCCGCGTTTTGCCTGGAAGTTTTCACCAAACCCTTATCATACGCTAAGGCTCAATTTCGGAACGGGTTTTCGTGTAGTGAACCTTTTTACGGAAGACCATGCGGCACTGACGGGCTCACGGGAAGTGGTGATTCAATCGAATCTGAAACCGGAAAGGTCCGTCAACGGAAACCTGAATTACATCTGGAAGATTCCGGCAGGCGAGCGGCTGATCAATCTGGACGCTTCGGCTTTCTATACCTATTTCAGCAATAAAATTACCGGGGATTTCGATACCGATCCGGGAAAGATCATTTACGACAACCTTCGTGGGTATGGAATTTCAAAGGGTGCTTCGCTGAATGTAGATTACAGCTTCAGTTTTCCGCTGAGCATTAATGTAGGGGTGACGTTTCTTGATGTATACCAAAAATTTGATGATGAAAGAGAGAAATCTCAGCAGCTGCATGCCCCGGAATGGAGCGGAACCTACGCCCTGACTTACCGGTTTCCAAATGATCTGACGGTTGATTTTACCGGTCAGTTCTACGGTCCGATGCGGTTGCCGATTCTCCCGGACGATTACCGCCCGGAATATTCCCCTTGGTATTCCCTGACCAATATCCAGGTTTCCAAAATTTTCAGGTCCGGGTTTGAGGTATACTGTGGCATCAAGAACCTTTTTAATTTTACCCCTAAAGATCCGCTGATGCGCCCTTTCGATCCGTTCGACCGCACGGTGAATGATCCGGTAACCAATCCGAACGGCTATACGTTTGATACGACGTACGGCTATGCACCGATGCAGAAAATCCGAGGATTCCTGGGGGTGAAGTATACTTTGAAGTAGATGAATTTAACCTTGACTTACAGAATAGTAACCGCAAAAATCACAAAACTCTTTAACACATAAATCTCATAAGATTTTTTTGTGGCTAAGCGTAGTCAAAGTCTGCAAAGTTTTAGATCACATAAGAGGAAAATCAAAGATTTTCAGTTCGGTCGCTGTGGCTGAGCGGAGCCGAAGCCACTGCCTGTATCCGGTTCCATCTTCCATCTTTACAAAGTCAAAAAAGAAAATATGAAATCAATAAGCCTCTTTTTAATGATAATTCCGCTTTTTTGTTTCTCTCAGCTCAGGACAATGAGTTTTAAAGATTGGGAAATTAAACAAGCGGAGGAGCCCAAGCCGACGGTTATTCATATTTATACAGATTGGTGTTCCATCTGCAGGATTGAACAATTTGAACTGAATAAAGACCGACAGCTTTTGGAATTGATCAACGAAAAATTTTACTTCATCTCGTTTGAGGCGGAAAAAATGACGGAAACGGTCAGGTTTCAGGAAAAGATCTTTCGTTATCTTCCGAATGGCAATTCCGGGATTCATGAACTGGCTCTGGCATTGTCGAAGAACAAAAGCCGACCGGTATACCCGCTGTGGATTATTTTAAACGAAAATCAAAATCTCGTCGATTATCACGAGGGAATTTTTCTGCCGGAACAATTGGAGAAAAAACTGGTAGAAATTTTGAATTTTTGAAACTGTTAATTTTTTCTCTCGCAGATTGAGCTGATTACGCAGATTTTATTTTATCACAAGGCTAAACAACGAATGGATTCACTTGAATATTCATAAGATAAACAAAGTCGTTTATGATTTTCATTTTGTATTTCCTAAATAAGCGGAGCACCTTTGTTTAGCTTGAAAATCAGCATTATCATGTTCAGAAGCCTTTGTCTGGCTTTGCGATATTATTTCTTATTCAGCCATGAGTTTACCAGCGTCGGATGAGTCTGTACCCATTGTTTGGCGGTTTTTTCCTTATCCTTGCTGTATTCCATTTTGGTTAAAAGATCGGTCATGTCCGCATCGGTATAATGCATGTTGGAGAAGAACTTCGCCAGTTCCGGATGGTCTTTGGTAAAGCTTTTACGACTGTAGGTTTTGATCTGTTCTGCATCGCCGAATGTTCTCCTGGGATCTTCCAGGAATTTCAGCTTCATTTTTCCGAACATCCAGTGCGGCTGCCATCCTGCGACTACAATCCATTGTTTTTGGCGGATCGCATTCTGAAGTTCGGTGATCATCGCAATCGTGGAAGAATTTATCTGGCGGTAATCCAACTGATAGTCCCGGATTGCTTTGTCTGCAGCAGTCGTAAGTCCGGCTCCTTTTTCGATCCCGATGATCCTATGGTTGAACCGGTCTTTATATTGGTTCAGTTCTGTTATTGAGTTTACCGGAACATAATCCGGAACCACAAGACCGATGCGGCCGGCATCGTAATTTGTTCCGAGAACTTTCAGATCGGGAAACCGGTTGACTTTTGAAGCGTGGGTATAAGGTAGCCAGACGCCCATGAAAAGATCGGTGTCTTCATTGTTCATCGAGGCCAGGATCATATCGGTAGAAGCTTTCTGGATGATGACATGATAACCCTGTTCATCAAGGATAGCTTTAGCAACATGCGTCATCGCAACATCTTCCGCCCAGCCGTCTACCATGCCGATGGTGATGTATTTTGAGCTTTTTAACTGCTTACAGGAAATCAGCATGCATGCAATAACGGTTAAAAAAACGGGTATTAAATATTTTAAATGTTTCATTTTACTTTTTTTTCTTTACAAATCCCTGGGTTATACGGTCGAGGATGATGGCTAAAATCACAACGGATAATCCGCTTTCGAATCCTAGTCCGATATCCAGGTTGTTAATGCCTTCCAGTACCTTTTCCCCCAGTCCGCCGGCAGCAATCATCCCGGCAATCACCACCATGGAAAGCGATAATAAGATGGTCTGGTTCACCCCTGCCAGAATGGTCTGCATGGCTAAAGGAAGTTCGACCTTGAATAAAATCTGGCGGTTGGTAGCCCCGAAAGCCCGTGCGGCTTCCACAATATCCTTGGGGACCGAATCGATACCCAGGGTTGTTAAACGTACTGCAGGCGGCATGGCAAAAATAATGGTGGCAAAAGCACCGGGCACCTTACCGATGCTGAAGAACAGCACAGCCGGAATCAGATAAACGAAAGCAGGCATCGTCTGCATCAGGTCGAGCATCGGACGTATTATTTTTGCGGCCACTTTGTTTTTCGCTGCCCAGATCCCCAGCGGAACCGAAAAGAGCAGTGCCGTAAGCGTGGCTACGAAAATCAGCGCTAATGTTTCCATCGTTTCTTTCCAGAATCCCATCAGGAAGATCAGCGTCAGTCCCCCGGCGGTCATCAGAGCGGTCCCTTTGCCGGACTTCCACCACGCAAGCAGGGTAAAAAGAAGGATGATGATATAAAACGGGGTGTTGGTCAGCAGCCATTCGATTCCGAGAATGGAAGCGTTGCCGATGTGTTTAATGATATCAAAAAATGGTTTGGCATTGTCGGTGAGCCAGTTGACGGCCGTCTCTACATATTGCCCTATATCTATAATTTTATGCATGTTATGTTATTGGTTGTTTGCGATTTCTTTTAATTCGATGATTTCCTCTTTGTTGAACCTTGTGGCTTCGATGACCAGCGACAATTGCGTCACCAGCCCCAGGAATTTATTATTTCCGTCCACCACGGCAATCGAGGATTTGCTTCCTGAAATCAACGGCAGCATTTCTTCCACGGTAGCTTCCGGAAATACCGACGGTACATTGCTGTTGATTACCGATTCTACGGTGGGTTCTTTCTTTTTGGCGATCTGCAGGATGTCGTCCAGCTTTACAAATCCCAGGAAGGTATTCTGGAAATCCACTACGGGTAAATTCTCCAGGCCGGTGGCCCTCATTTTCCGGAGCGCGCCTTCCGGGCCGTCTTTCCTGAAACGCACTACCGTAGGTTTATCGAACATTAAAGATTTCGCTGTGATGATGCTTTTGCGGTCTACTTTTTCTACGAAGGCTTTTACATAGTCGCTCGCCGGGTTGGTGAGAATATCTTCGGCGGTCCCGATCTGCTCGATCACCCCGTCTTTCATGATCACGATGCGGTCGCCGATCTTGATGGCTTCGTCGAGGTCGTGGGTAATAAAGACGATGGTTTTCTGAAGCGTCTCCTGGAGTTCCAGCATCTGGTCCTGCATTTCCGATTTGATCAGCGGGTCCAAAGCTGAGAAAGCCTCATCCATCAGCAGGACTTCAGGGTCGTTGGCCAATGCCCTTGCCAGGCCGACCCGCTGCTGCATCCCTCCGGAAAGCTGTGACGGATATTGGTTTTCAAAACCGTTCAGCCCGACAATATCCAGTGCTTTCTGTGCTTTTTCTTCGCGGGATTTTTTATCTTCACCCCGGATCTCCAGTCCGAAAGCAGCGTTGCTCAGCACCGTGTGATGGGGCAGGAGTCCGAATTTCTGGAACACCATGCTCATTTCCGTACGCCGTACTTCCAGCAGGTCTTTGTTGTTTTTGCCGGTAATATTATCGTCGTTGATGTACACGTTTCCCAAAGTCGGCTCGTTCAGCCGGTTCAGGCAGCGCAAAAGGGTAGATTTTCCGCTTCCCGACAATCCCATGATCACGAAGAATTCCCCTTCATAAATTTCAAAATTCGCTTTGTTGATCCCGACCGTGCAGCCGGTTTTCTCAAGGATTTCTTTTTTCGAAAAGCCTTCGTCGAGAAGTTCAAGGGCTTTTTCCTTGTTTTTGCCGAAGATAATCGTGAGATCCTCGACTTTAAGTTTTACTTTCTTTTTATTTTCTATTGTATTCATATCAGATGTTTGTATTTAGCACAGATGTAAATATTTTAATTAAACGTTTAATCTGCTATGGAATTTTACCTGTTGAATAGCATCCTATGAAAGGTTGATGATAACCTCAATGCAAATAATAATATAAAGCATGATGCTTATATGCAATTGCAGATTTTACTTCTTAAAGAAGATCAGAAAAGAAAAATTTTCTTTTTAACAGAGAATCATTATCTCAAAAATAATGATCCGATAGATATACTATACAACTGGAATTTCTACATTTTGACAAAATGCAGGCCAATAAAAAGCATTGCTTTGTAAATTATTGACTCTGCAAATTTACGAAATTTAAATTATATGAATTTTTTCAAGTATAAATAATTGAATTTTAATGATTTAATAAATGAGGGTATTGTCTGAATAATGATAAGTTAGAGTTGTAAATAGTTTGGCTTTTGGATTTTACTAAATTATTGTGAGCTTTTAGCTTTATGGAGTTTGTAATTTTATTCCGGAAGGCATACGGTGTTTTTTAACGCAAAGATTTTATTTTCCTGACGCGTAATTCAAGTGAGCAAAGAATGAATCAGCAAGCTGATTTGAGGAAGCGGCTGTTTTATCTTTACGCTTTTATGAAGGTGTATTAAAAACAGCTGCTTCGCTCAGCAGATTTATTTGTCTTCTTGAGATAAACGCAATCTAATTTTTGCATTTAATTACTTTTAATTCTGTTGCCTTAAAATATGCCCGAATGTAAATACGATTATCAATAGGAACGGGTTTTAACCCGTTTTAATCTAACGTCATTTAAAATCGGCTTTAGCCAAACTTATTATAAATTTTGGCTAAAGCCGAACAATAATCACAATAATGACATCGGGCTAAAGCCCGACGCTATTGATAACCTTTATAATGTTTTGAATATTATACTTTTATTGCTGATTACGTCGGATTTGCATTATGATTTTAACGCAAAGTTTTTATTTTCCTGATACATAATTCAAGGGAGCAAAGAATGAATCAGGAAGCTGATTGAAGAAGCTGTCCGTTCGCTTCGCGCAGCAGATTTATCTGCCTTTGCCTTCTTAAGATAAACGCGGCCTTAATTAATCTTTGTGTTTAGAGTTATCAATACCTTAAAATAAGTCTAAGCGTAAAAACGATTATCAATAGGAATGGGTTTTAACCCGTTCTGATCTAACGTTCATTTTAAATCGGCTTTAGCCAAAATTTATAATAAGTTTTAGTTAAAGTCAGATCCTGATCACAATAATGACATCGAACTAAAGCCCAACGCTATTGATAGCCTGAATAATGTTTCGAATATTAAATTTTAACTGATAATGATAATCGGATTAAGATAGATTACAGACCTGTTTCATTTCCGGATTTTCATTTCAGCAACACCGCCACTATCGCCAGGATTGCAGGCATCGCCTGTACGAAAAATATCTTTTTCGTGGCGGAAATACCGCCGTAAATACCGGCCACAGCTACACATCCGAGGAAGAACAAGGCCACATTCGTCTGCCATTCCGGATCTTTGATCAGAAGGGACCAGATGAGTCCGGCTGCAAGGAAACCGTTG
This sequence comes from Chryseobacterium sp. sg2396, assembly GCF_042610505.1. NCBI lineage: Bacteria > Pseudomonadati > Bacteroidota > Flavobacteriia > Flavobacteriales > Weeksellaceae > Chryseobacterium > Chryseobacterium sp. sg2396. Next base: position 41,341 of record NZ_JBHGAQ010000022.1, read on the forward strand.
TAAAGCCCCTGATTGGCAGCTAACCCTTTGGTCGGTTTAAACAGGTCTGCCGGAAGGGCATTTCTGAAAACTTCTTTTCCCTTGGTTTCCCAAGCAAACATTTCCATCCACAGGATGTAAAGATGTTCAAGGGCAACGGCGGCGATGAGGATTTTGGCTATGATTTCCATTTATTGTTATTTCGTTTTACTACAGAAGTCAAAAAAGACCAGGCTGCTGAAGATTAAAGTTAATTATTTATGTTCAGAAGTCCGTAAAAGTTTTAAAAATCTTTGATTTTTATTTTCGGACACATCATTTTTCATAAGCAATGTAAAATCATTTTCTGGAATGGCTTTATTAAATGGATTGTTGTAAAAGGCAAAAAAAAGAGTAAGTTTGATGATCTAATTTTAATTATGGAATCATTCAGGGCGCATTTGGAAAAGTTCATCAGCATCGATGATGAGAAATTTGATGCTATCCTCTCGTATTTCCGTGTGGTGGAAGTGAAGAAAAAACAGGATCTGCTGTCTGAAGGGGAAATCTGCCGGCTGATGTTCTTTGTGGTAAAGGGCTGCCTGAGAAAATTTTTCATTAATGAAAAAGGAATTGAACAGACCACTGAATTCGCCATTGAAAACTGGTGGATGACGGATACTTTTGCTTACGAAAGACAGTCGAAAACGGATTTCGGAATCCAGGCCGTGGAAAGGTCGATTGTTTTGGCCATTGATTTTCAGGACCGTGAAAAGTTGCTGGAAAAATATCCGCTAATGGAACGGTATTTCCGGATCGTGTATCAGCGGTCTTCGGCTGCTGCGGAACGGCGGATCCGGTATCTTTACGAATTGTCCAAAGAAGAAGCCTTTATTCGGTTCAGTACATTATATCCATGGTTTATTCAAAGAATTCCGCAGTATCTGGTGGCTTCCTTTCTGGGATTCACCCCGGAGTATTTAAGTGAAATTAGAGCGAAACTTCGTCCCTGAAACTAAAATCGGATATGGCTGAAAGATTTTTCAACGCAAAGTTTTCATTCTATTGACGTATAATTCAAGGGAGCAAAGAAAGAATCAGCAAGCTGATTTGAAGAAGCGGGCGTTTTATCCATGTGCTCTAAAGAGGATACATTGCAACAGCAGTTTCGCGCAGTAAATTTATTTGCCTTTGCTCACTTTAAGAGCCTGTTTAAATTTTAATTCAGCAAACTTTCCGTCATTTCTCTTAATTTTCTCAATTAAATAAACTTTGTTTATTCTTCACTTTAATACGATGATTCCAATTTATTTAATTGAATATCGCCGGGCAATCGGCATATTGATTTTTTTAAGCTAAAATATCTTAAATTCTTAATGTTAAAATATAAAAGGTAAATTTAAACAGGCTCTAAAATATACGGAGTGATTATTAACCTTTTCGTTATGAAATCTGCGCGCTTTATGTAACGCAAAGTTTTCATTTTCTTATCGCATAATTCAAGGGAGCAAAGAATGAATCAGCAAGCTGATTTGAAGAAGCGGGCGTTTTATCCATGTGCTCTAAAGAGAATTTATAATAGCAGCAGCTTCGCGCAGCAAATTTATTTGCCTTTGCTCACTTTAAAATATGCAGAGTGATTATTAACCTTTTCGTTATGAAATCTGCGCGCTTTATGTAATGCAAAGTTTTCATTTTCTTGTCGCATAATTCAAGGGAGCAAAGAATGAATCAGCAAGCTGATTTGAAGAAGCGGGTGTTTTATCCATGTGCTCTAAAGGGAATGTATAATAGCAGCAGCTTCGCGCAGCAAACTTATTTGCCTTTGCTCACTTTAAAATATGCGGAGTGATTATTAACCTTTTCGTTATGCAATCTGCGCGCTTTATGTAATGCAAAGTGTTCATTTTCGGGTTGCATAATTCAAGGGAGCAAAGAATGAATCAGCAAGCTGAGTTGAAGAAGCGGGTGTTTTATCCATGTGCGCTAAAGGGAATGTATAATAGCAGCAGCTTCGCGCAGCAAATTTATTTGCCTTTGCTCACTTTAAAATATGCGGAGTGATTATTAACCTTTTCGTTATGAAATCTGCGCGCTTTATGTAATGCAAAGTTTTCATTTTCTTGTCGCATAATTCAAGGGAGCAAAGAATGAATCAGCAAGCTGATTTGAAGAAGCGGGTGTTTTATCCATGTGCTCTAAAGGGAATGTATAATAGCAGCAGCTTCGCGCAGCAAATTTATTTGCCTTTGCTCACTTTAAAATATGCGGAGTGATTATTAACCTTTTCGTTATGAAATCTGCGCGCTTTATGTAATGCAAAGTTTTCATTTTCTTGTCGCATAATTCAAGGGAGCAAAGAATGAATCAGCAAGCTGATTTGAAGAAGCGGGCGTTTTATCCATGTGCTCTAAAGAGAATTTATAATAGCAGCAGCTTCGCGCAGCAAATTTATTTGCCTTTGCTCACTTTAAAATATGCAGAGTGATTATTAACCTTTTCGTTATGAAATCTGCGCGCTTTATGTAACGCAAAGTTTTCATTTTCTTGACGCATAATTCAAGGGAGCAAAGAATGAATCAGCAAGCTGATTTGAAGAAGCGGGTGTTTTATCCATGTGCTCTAAAGGGAATGTATAATAGCAGCAGCTTCGCGCAGCAAATTTATTTGCCTTTGCTCACTTTAAAATATGCGGAGTGATTATTAACCTTTTCGTTATGAAATCTGCGCGCTTTATGTAATGCAAAGTTTTCATTTTCTTGTCGCATAATTCAAGGGAGCAAAGAATGAATCAGCAAGCTGATTTGAAGAAACATACGTTTTATTCATGTGCTCTAAAGGGAATGTATAATAGCAGCAGCTTCGCGCAGCAAATTTATTTGCCTTTGCCTGCTTCAAAATATGCGGAATAATCATCAATTTTTGCGTTAATTGTAAAGCAGCATTAATATAACGCATACAGAATATGATACCATGAAACTCCCCACGCCTTGCATATTCAACATCAATTTTATAAAAATTCATTTCTTAAACTGGTTTAAGATTTTTGCCGTCCGGAAACGGGAACTTTGCCTCAGAACTTTTAAACAAAATAAAAATGAGTACAAGATTCAACATGGCAGAGGTAAATGCCACCGCTTACCAGGCCGGAACAGGAATGGAAAAAGCCCTTCAAAACAGTTTTTTAACCTCGATCCAAAAGGAGCTGATCAAGATCAGGGCTTCGCAGATCAACGGCTGTGCCTTTTGTCTCGACATGCATACCAAAAATGCTCTGAGATACGGTGAAACGCCACAACGGATTTTCCTTCTGAATTCATGGAAGGATGCCCGGGAACTGTTTACCGAAGAAGAACAGGTGATACTTGCTATTGCGGAGGAAGTTACTCTGATCAGTGAGAAAGGATTATCCGAAGAAACCTACCAAAAAGCAAAACAGATTTTCAGCGAAACCCGGATTGCGGATATCATTATGGCGGCTGTCACGATCAATATGTGGAACCGGATTGCGATTTCTACCCACATGCCGGTTGCAGAATAATATCCCAAGGATTGCGCAGATTTTCACAGATTATTATATCAATAGGAGCGAATTTTAGTCCGCTTTTTAATTTAAAAAGCGCTTCCCGGTATGAGAAGCGCTTTTGTTATTTCGGGCAGCTGAGCTGATCTTTCTGTTGTGCGTTAATGGGGAGTCATCAATGAAAAAAAATAAAATGGTAAAAATATTCTTTAATAGCTTCATCTTCAATTGATTTAATGATTATATGAAATTTCCGCACCCAATAAAATCTTTGCCTCATCATTTCTCAGCGGTTTTTACCGTCAGATGAGCTGTGTTAAATAAATCTGTGGCTGTTCCTGCAGTTTTTCATTGATCAGATCTCCGAAAGCCTTGATATAAGGTTGCTCATTGTGTTTGGCAAGCCCCTCTTTACTTTTCCAGATCTCGTAGAATATAAACTGGTTGTGGTCCTCAATTCCCTGATGGAGCGTATATTGTTCATTGGCTTCTTCCTGGATGGTTTCTCTGACCATATTCTGAAGTGTTTCCAGGACTTCTTCACGGTATTCTTCTTTTGCCTTAATAACGGCGGTAAGGTAGATTTTCATAATTTAAATATAATATTCGATCGATTGATGTTGCGGTTTCCATTGCAGTTCCGTCCGGGCTTTGTCTGAGCTGCACAGACTGTTGGAAGCAAAACCGAAATAGCCTCCCGCAGGGCCGAAGGTATCCACCGCTTCCTGAACGGTTACCGACCGGGCAGGCTGCAGGCTGTAACGGTCGCTTATTTTTTCTGCCAGGTTTTTTATCGTTGAAGCGCCGTTTTCTGCATAATACAGAGATCCTGCTTTTGACTTTTCCAAAGCAAGGATATATAAATCGGCCAGGTCTTCAATGTGTACATTCGACCAGATATTTTCCCCCTTCCCGAAGTAAATTCCGAATCCTTTCTTTTTCGACAAGCTGATAAGAGCAGGAAGCTGGATGCTGTCTTTTTTCAGTCCAAGGCCTTCTCCGTACACCATGGTAGGAACGATAACGATGCTCCTGATATTCTTCCGGGTAGACCGAAGGATATGCTGATTGATGAGAACCCGGGAAGCCATTTCCAGTCGTGGCTGTAGCGGAAAGTCTTCCGTAAATACAAAATCATTTTTTTCTCCGTTCTCCTTTCCTCCGAAAATGGCTGAGCCGGAGGTGAAAATAAAAGTTTTTCCGGTTCCTTCCAAAGCATTTACAATGCTGTCTGCCGCATAGGCGTCATCTGCGGAATCGGCGTTGTGGATCACGGCATCCGCATCGGAAATTGCTTTTTGTAAAACCGTTTCATCATGGATGCTTCCGACAATGGTTTCAATTCCGGCGGCATTCAGTTCTTTGGTATGGACCTCATTACGAACCAGACCAACTACCTTGTATTTTTTATCCAGTAGCTTTTGAGCTATGCTTCCGCCGATATATCCGGTGATTCCCGTAATTAATATCTTTTTCATCCGGTCAGGCAAAATGAGGTTTCAGTTCTTTTTCAAATATGGCGGTCAGGTGTTCGCGGTACCGCTTCATATCGCGCTCCACATCAGCGTTCTTTTCCACATCATGAAAATGGAAACTTTCCATTTTTTCGAGAGAGACAAAAGCGTTCATCCGGTGAAATCCGAACAGCGGTCCGTTATCCACACCGGTTTCGTTAAAGAATTCTCCGGGGAGGGTAAAGGCGGTTTCCGGGGCATTCCAGCTGGTAGTCACCAGGTATTTTCTTCCGCCGAGCATTCCGCCGGTGCCGTAATTGATTTCAGGGTTGTCCGAGCTTCTGCCGTCGTTCAGATAAATTCCTTTGGCTTGGCCTGCCGTGAAAACTTCATCGATGTATTTCTTTAAGCCGTTCGGCAACTGGAACCACCAGATCGGGGTGTGGTAGATGATGTAGTCTGCCCACACAAACTTTTTTACTTCTTCGTCTTTATCATAGCCTTCATCCACGTTCGTAATCTGTACTTCTACATTGCCGAAGCTTTTCAGTACTTCCAGGGTATTTTTTGTAATCGTTTCATTATATTTTCCTCCGGAATGTCCGAAGTTCTGTCCTCCATTGATAATCAATACTTTTTTCATTGCTTTATGATGTTTAAATTTTACAGTACAAAGGTATCAGCTAGATTGCTATCAGAAAAATAATATAATTTATAGTTAAGTATTATTTAAATGATTTAAATGTAGTATATTGAAAGTTAATAATTTAATTATGGTATAGACAGCGGTAATGCTTTTCATTTATGTTGAAAATATTATAATTATTATTATTTGACTAAATTTGCATTATAAAAGTAATACTTATGGTTAATCTGGAATGGTACCGGACTTTTAAAGCGATCTATAATACCGGGACTTTAACGGAAGCTGCAGATTCCTTATTTATTTCCCAGCCGGGGGTAAGTTTGCATCTCAGTTCGCTTGAAGCTTACGTCGGGTATAAATTATTCGACCGGACGGGAAGGAAAATGATTCCTACGGAAAGGGGAAAGGTTTTATTCAATGCGATCTCGGAGCCGTTGACCAAACTGGAAGAGGCGGAAAAAAACTTTCAGAAATCTACGGAGAAACTTACTCCTACTATCAGTGTCGGAATGTGCTTTGAAACTTTTCAGACCACGCTGGAGCAGTATGTTTCCAGCCTGCCGTTCAACCTGATCATCAGTTTCGGACAATACCGGGAAATGCTCGATCAGCTGGATAAAGGGATTTTAGATTTAATTATTACCCCGAAAAAAGGAATTTCGCCGAACATTCAGCACGAAGCATTTTCATCGGAGCGGATTATTCTGGTCGGCGGCAGGGATGTTGATGTACAGGAGTTTGAAAAGACTTTAAATAGTAAAGGAACCGAATATGCTGAGGAATGGCTGAGAAATGAAAAGTGGTATGGGACAGCCGGGGATATGGAGCATCTTTTCCAGTTCTGGATCCTGAATTTCGGCCATAAGCCGGATTTCAGACCTAATTATATTGTACCCAACCTCAATTCCATCGTCCGCTGTCTGAAAGGAGGCTCCGGCGTAGCGGTTGTACCCGATTTCCTCTGCAGAAAAGAAATTGAAGACGGCGAGATCAGGCTGATCTGGGAGGGTGAAAAAAAGCTGGAAAACACTTTATATTTCGGCTGCAGGAAAAAAACGAATTACCTGCAGGAGATTGACCATATCAAAGGGCTATTCCGGAAGGTGATGGGAAAAGAAATTCATGTTTAACAAAATAAAATTATAAATAACAATATGCAAAAGAAAACATACGCAGGGCAACCTGTTATTACCTTAAACAACGGCGTGGATATCCCGGCTTTAGGCTTCGGGGTATGGCAGATGGAAGACCAGCAGGAATGTGAAAACGCGGTGATCAAAGCCATTGAGACCGGTTACCGGATGATCGATACGGCTTCTATTTACCAGAATGAAACGGCCGTAGGAAATGCGGTAAAGAACAGCGGAATCAATCGGGAAGAACTGTTCATCACTTCCAAGCTATGGGTTCAGGATACATCTTATGAAAAGGCAAAAGGTGCTTTTCAGAGAACGGTGGACCGGTTACAGCTGGATTATCTTGATATGTATCTGATCCACTGGCCGTATGCCGATTTTACCGGCGCGTGGAGAGCAATGGAAGAGCTGTATCAGGAAGGAAAGATCAAAGCCATCGGCGTATGCAATTTCCCGAAGGATAAGATGGAAGAACTGAAAGCGGCTGCAACCATTCTTCCGGTAATCAACCAGATCGAACTGCACCCAATCTTCCAGCAAAAGGAACTTCAGAGGTATAACCGGGAAAACAACATCATTACCCAACCGTGGAGCCCGCTTGGAAACGGCAACGCCGGATTGCTGGAGAATGCCGAATTGAAGTCCATCGGTGAAAAATACGGGAAAACCGTAGCGCAGGTCATTTTAAGATGGCACCTTCAGGAAGGTTTCTGTATGATCCCGAAATCGGTAACACCTTCGAGAATCGAAGAAAACTTTAATGTATTTGATTTCGAACTGACGGAAGACGAAATGAATACAGTCCGCTCTCTGGATACCGGAAAAAGGTTGTTCTTCGATCCGAAAGATCCGGAATGGGAACAGAAAATGCTGAAGGCTGTAGCGGATATTTAATTTAACAATTTTAAATGATAAAAAAGATCTGTAATCAACAGTATCAGTCTCTTAATATGTAAGCTTCTTCCTGTGTGAAGGAGCTTTTATTTTGTTGGCCAATAAAGACAATATTTATTAGAATTAAAACAGGAATTAGTTTTATTTTTATCTACTAAAGTATTACTGTAATTATGAAGAAACCTCTTTTGGCACTGGTGCTCTTCTCCGTTGTTTCCTGCGGTGGCAACGATGAAGATCAGGATCCCGGCAACAAAGCATCCATTATCGGAAAATGGTCTGTTGAAAAATCGGAGATTTACAAATCTATCAATCAGCAGATCCTGACCTCTTACTCAACGGATTGCCAGAAAATGGATACTTATGAATTTACCTCTTCCCATCTTATTTCCATTTCCTATGCCGATAACAATAACACCTGCGTAAAAACAGATTTTTCTACAAGGAAATATTCGTTCGATAAAGGAGAAGGTAAATTCTGGTTTGAGGGCGAAGAGAAATATCCGTATTTCATTACCAAGCTTACCGCAAGCGATATGGTGATCGAAGACCGGATGCAGGATTTTGACGGGGACGGAACAAGGGATGTGCTCAGGCGTTTTTATAAAAGAATCAATTAAACTGACGTGCATTCGAAGCAATTCTGACTAACAGGTTGGATGCTGGAAGCTGGATGCTGGAAGTTTTAACGCTACTAACAAAGCTAAAAGTCATTTATGCCATTTGATATTATTTATTTACCAGCTAAGAAATACTATTCAACATTCCAATTCACAAATCTTAATTCTTTTTAGCCTTATCAAGCAACAGGTTGAAAATAAATGACAGATTATCAAATTTACATTAAATTAAAACTCCTTTCGATTGAAAGGAGTTTTTAGTAATATGAAAATAAAATTATTTCGTAAGATCCAGTCCGCCGAAGTTTCCGGAACTCATCATCAGGTAAACGCCCTGCGTTTTATCCAGCGTGTTCCAGTAGGCGTGAAGGTCTTCTGCATGGGTAAAGACTTTCAGGTCTGTATTTTTAAATTTATCGCGGATCAGCTCCGGCGAAATCGGTTCCATTCTTTTGATCTTCAGGGCATCTTCCGAGTAAAAAACAACCGCTTCATCCAGGCCGTCCATCGCGTGGTCGTACTGTTCCAGGAAAACCGGGTTCAGGCTTGAATACGTATGGAGTTCCAGGAAACCGTATTTTTTATCTTTGTTAAACTGTTCGCCAAAAGCTTTTACCGTGGCCTTTACCTTGCTCGGTGCGTGGGCAAAATCTTTGTAAAGAATTCCATTGTCGGTCCTTTCGACCTTCTCCAGACGTTTTGAAGCTCCTTTAAAGCTCATAATGGCTTCGTAGAAATCTTCATCCATGATTCCCAGCGTATGGCAGATATGGCGCGCTCCTTCCATGTTCAGGAGGTTATGGGCTCCGAATACCGAAAGCGGGACATTACCGACTTCCGTCTTCAGATGAACTTTTGCGTTTACGATTTCATATTCAGGCGTACGGTAAGGGATTTTCCGAAAGTAGTTTTCCGCTTCTTCCACGACTTTCACCACTTCTGCATCTTCTTCATTGTATACCAGAACGCCGCCTGCCGTGATGCTGGCTACGAATTTCCTGAACTGTTCGATATAGTCGTCAAATGTTTTAAATACATTGATGTGGTCCCAGGCAATTCCGCTCAGTAAAGCGATATTCGGCTGGTATAATAAAAATTTAGAACGCAGGTCGATCGGGGAGGAGAGGTATTCGTCGCCTTCCAATACCATGAAATCGTTGTCCTGTGTCAGCTTTACCATACAGTCGAAACCTTCCAGTTGGGCCCCTACCATAAAATCCACATCTTTCTGATGAAAATTCAGGACGTGCAGGATCATTGAGGTAATGGTGGTTTTTCCGTGAGAACCGGCAATCACCACTCTGGTTTTGTTTTTCGACTGCTCGTACAGGAACTCGGGATAAGAATAGATCTTCAGCCCCAGTTCTTTTGCTCTGGCCAGTTCCGGGTTGTCCTGATGGGCATGCATGCCTAAAATGACCGCATCGATATCAGCAGTGATCTTTTCCGGGAACCAGCCTGTTTCTGCAGGCAGGATTCCTTTGTTTTCCAGCCGGGTCCTGGACGGTTCGAAAATAGCATCGTCGGAACCGGTTACCTGGTATCCTTTATCTTTTAATGCAATGGCAAGATTGTGCATGGCACTTCCGCCGATCGCGATGAAATGGGTTTTCAATCTGTTACGGTTTTTTTACGTGGGTATTGATGATCTCCTGAAAAGCATTGGTGATGTTGGTCCAGTTTGTTCTGTAGTTGGGCATCACGTCGCTCGCATCCGTCTTACTGCCTTCATTAGGCCCTTTCTTTACGTTGATGGAGATGGCTATATGATCGTAGATCTTTTTATGGTCTTCCTGTATCCTTTTGAAATTGTTCTGGAAAAGGATGGTCTGCAGGTTCATCAGTTCCTCATCCGAAACGTTAAAATCCTGTTTGTATTTTTTACCCTGTCCTTCAAAAGAATAATGTGCAGTATTTCCTTTGATCAGAAGGTTTTCATAGATAGGGGCAAAGCCGCCGCTTTTGGAATAGCTGATGTCGAAATCCGAATATACTTTCTGGCTGTTGCATGATACCAACAGCATTGTTATAAATAAGATTCCTAATATCCTTTTCATAAGTTCCTGCTTTTAATTATCTGATTTTTTTTGTTCTAACTTTTTAGCTTTCAGTTCTTCATCGTATTGATGCAGAAGGTTGAAATCCTCGGTCTGCTCAATGGCCGTCATGATCTTCAGTAAAATCTGCTGTGCATTTTCCTTATCATAATCGATATCCAGAGGTGCCTTGAACTCCATGGTCGGTTTCACCCCGGTAACTTTTACCCGGAGGCCTTTCTTATCGAATGCCCTTCTGAATCCGTTGATTTTAATAGGAATTACAATAGGCCGTTGGTTTTTTACCAGTTTGGCCGTACCCCGTCTTCCCTGGGCAAAGGCAGAAGTGGTTCCCTGTGGGAAAGTGGCTACCCATCCGTTATCCAGGGCTTTCATGATATTGTCGACTTCGCTCATATCCACGATCCGGTTTACGTTTTTGCCTTCGGCCCTCCAGGTCCGCTTTACCGTTACGGCACCGGCGATCTTAAAGATCTTCGGAAGAATCCCTTTGTTCATGGTTTCTTCGGCGGCTACATAATAAAAATCGATTTTCGGGTTCAGTAGGTAAATCGGGTTTTTTATGGTATTCAGGTACCCGTTGTTTACCGAGCAGAATGCATGGTACATGGCGGCCACATCCGCAAAATACGTCTGATGGTTGGACACGAACAGCACATTGGAATCGGGAAGATCCACCAGATGTTCGGTTCCCGTGATTTTAAGTTTATTAAATCCGTTGAATCTTCGGTAAGATACCATTCCTAAAATAAAAATGATAATCCTCTTTAAAAAATAAGGAGTTCCGAACGCGTCGGTAAAAATATTTTTTTTCGCCATCTCTCAATTTACAGGGTGGTGCAAAGTTACATTTTTTTCAGCAACTGGCTGAATTCGCTCAGAATCATGGCCGTAGCGCCCCAGATGATGTATCCGTTGAAGTTGATTACCGGTACTTCATTCCCGCCGGCACCCGGCAGGGCCATGATTTCAGGGCTATCGGGAAGGCTCAGAAAGCTGGTCACGGGAAATTCAATGACTTCTACCGCTTCGGATTGCTGCAGGATGAATTCAGGGTTCTTTTTGGTGTAGGAAATGTAAGGATATACATAGAAATTGCTGGGCGGAATGTAAATCGGCGACATTTCGCGGATCATCCTTACATAATGTTTTTCGATACCGATTTCTTCAGAGGTTTCCCTTACGGCCGTTTCCGCAAAATCGCGGTCCGTCTCTTCCCGTTTTCCGCCAGGCAGCGAGATCTGTCCGCTGTGGCGGTCATGCTCATTAATGGTTCTCTGGATCAGAGGGAAGTGCCACTCGTCATTCTTTAGGTACAAAACGATATTGACGGCCGCAAACTTCGGGTTCCGCTCCAGAATTTCATCATAGGTGAAAACAGGCCTTGAAGGAGGAGAAAAAACACCGTGGGCATGGATTCCCGGTAATGCTGTAGTTTTTATTTTTCTTAATAAATCTTTTCCAAAACTCATTCTCAAATTTAATCATTTCTTTTGAAGGAAAGAAGAGTGGGGGTGTTAATTAATGGTAAAAACAGAAGAGTATTTTCTATTTGATGCAAGGTATAATGAACTATAAAATCTTGCATCAAAAAAATATCACGCAGATTTTTTGCTGGCTGAAGTTTTTCAACGCAAAGATGAATTTACAGGTGGTTGATTCCAGAAAACCAAGGTAAATGGAATTTGTTGCGCGAATCTTGGGCGTCCGCTTCATCGAATCAGCCTGCTGATTCCTTCTTTGCTCTCTTGACATAATCGGATTAGATTGAAAATCTTTGCGTGAAAAAAGCCTCATGCAGATTTTGCAGATAATGCAGATTATTTGTGGAAAGTTTTTCAACGCAAAGACGCATTTTCATACTGCTGATTTTAGTAAGCAAAGGCAAATAAATTTGCTGCGCGAAGTTTGGACGTGCGCTTCATCAAATCAGCTTGCTGACTCTTTCTTTGCTCACTTTAGATATGCAGGTTTTTCAACAAAATCTTTGCGTGGTAAAGATTAGCGGTATCAAGCTTTGCTGCTATCTGTCTTACACAAAATTGAATTAATATTTTTTTTGCATTTAAGCGAATATTATTCATCTTAAAATTATAAAATCAGGAATCAGCTATATTGAAAATTGAAAAAAAGTAAATATTTTTCATTTGTAAGTTTTGATTAATGATCTTATAATCATTGGTTTACAGGATATTTTTTTGTACGTCAAATTATTTTTTCTATTTTAGCCGCAGATTTTAACGAAAACAAGCGTAAGCTATCATATTGGGTCAAAGAAAACCGCTAAACTTCTTAAAAGGACAAGATGTTGATAGACTTACGCCCGTGTATCCATACGGCGCGGGCGGAGTCTTTTTTGTCCTTTAGGTTCTTAGCGGTACCTCTTTGCCAGATTGACTTTCGCTCCGCGCTTTTTTTTGTTTGATTTCCAACCTTATGGAAAAAAATGCATCTTTAATTATAATACGACGTGTTTTGTCGCATGTGAGGATTAGCTTTGCAGACAGATAAAAATTAATAAATTAAAAACAAAACCATGACCGGCAACCGCAGCGTTCCGTCTTTTACGGAAAACCATGATTACTATTCTTCAGGAATACGGTTAACCTTATTTTCTTTAAGGAAACGCTTCTTAATTTCGCATAAAAATAATAACAATATCAAAAATTCAATAGCATGAAAAGACTTTACATGAGCGCACTTACGATGTGCACGGTACTGGGCGTCTCGGCCCAGGAAGTGGTCTGGCAGAAGGACATCAGCTCCTCGACACAGGATTTCCTTTCGCAGGTGACGACCACCATAGACGGACAATATCTTATTACAGGAAGTTCTATTCAGGCACCGACCCCTTCAACCCCTTCGAGAACCTCAGGGGCCGGATCGGGAGCCGGACATCAACAAAACGCGGGCTACAACTATCACCTGATAAAATTAAATCCACAAGGAGAAGAAGTCTGGGAAAAATACTTTTCCGGAAAAAACCATGATTTTTTATCGGCTACGATAAATACACAGGAAGGAGGATATCTTCTTGCCGGAACCTCCTACAGTGGTAAAGGCCTGGATAAGAAGGAAGAGTCCAAAGGCGGAAGTGATTTTTGGCTGATCCGCATCAACGAATTCGGCGATGAGCTGTGGCAGAAAACCATCGGCAGTGCTTCTGATGAAGAAGCGAGGGCGGTGATCCAAACGACGGATTTTGGGTTTTATGTTGCCGGAAACATCCAGAATTCAGAGAAGGGCTACGGTTCCAAAGATGTTTTAATCGTACGATTAGATAAAAACGGAAAAGAGCTATCGCAGCTTGTTTTGGGCGGCAGAGGACTGGACGAAGTGGAGAAAATGATTCCGACGATTGATGGCGGAGCCTTATTAGGGATATATTCACGGAGCGGAGAAATAGCAGAAAGCGGAAAGACGCAGGCCGGAAGTACACAACAGCCTGCAAATCCATCCTCAACAGCCAGAAGCAAGCAGCCCAAAGCCAGCAGTAATTACGGTGAAGGCGACTACTGGATCGTAAAGCTTTCCAAAGACGGTAAAGTGGAATGGGAGAAGAATTTCGGCGGCAAAGGCGATGATCACTTAAGAACGTTAGCGATGACTTCCACCGGATATCTGATTGGCGGGGAATCCAGATCGGAGAGATCGGGCAATAAAACGGTGGGCATCGAAGAAGGAACCGACCTATGGTTAATCTCCGTAAATGCAAAGGGGGAAGAGATCTGGCAGAAATCCTACAGTTTCAAAAACCG
>NZ_JBHGAQ010000023.1:0-54678 GCF_042610505.1 Chryseobacterium sp. sg2396
TGTTAATCAGCTATTTATAGTCGAATTCACGTTAATATATGATTCATTTAAATCTGATTTATCAATAATATCTTTTACAGAATATCTTTTTTCTCTAATCATCTTACCATATTTGACGCCAAATAAATGTATTTGAACAACTCTGTCGCCATTAGATGCAATTGAATAATTCTCACTCAGAATTTTAGATAATTCGTTTATTTCCATGTTTAATAGTTTTATAATTCTAAATACGGTTAGTGTTTTGTTTTACAAATTTTAAATAATAAATTTAACTAAGTTGATTTTACGAAATCGATTTTAAGGTAAATTTTGCCATTTCAATAGTAGCTGTAGTGGCATCTGCTGAAAAAATAAGATTTCCTAAAAGGTTTTTAGCTTTCTCACCTTTTCCGACATTGTTCAGGAGTATCGCTTTATTTATTTTCAGCATTCCGGCTGTGTCCGCATCAGGATTTTTTGAAAGACCTTGTTCGATAGTTTTCAGCCTTTCTGCATTACCATTTAAAAGATTAGAAAGTTCTTTCCAGGCAGGCGCAAAATCGGGAACCTTATCCGTTAAAGTTTTTGCGATCTCTAACTTCTGTTCTTTATTATCTGTCCATTCAATTTGTAAATAGGCAAGATATAAACCTTTTGGAAATTTCCCAGACTGTTCTCCTTCTAAAGTGTATAGAGCAGCTTTAGTTGTAAAAAATCCTTTCGGAGCTAATTCATCTGTTCTTTTATAAAACTTTAAAGCACTTTCGAAATCTCCTTTCAATAGATACGTAAAAGCTAAATCATAGGTAGGATATGCCCAATCCGGTTGGATTTTTATAGCTTCTTGGAGTTTAGTAATTGCCAAATCGTATTTTCCCGACTGGCCCAACTGTCTGGCTTCCTTGTGTAACTGATCAGCAGTTGCATTTGTATTTTGATTGTCCATAATTTCATAATTTACTTTTCCTGTTGTGTTTTGTAAATCGTTCTTTGATAGGCTGTGTCCTAATTTGTCTTTGAAAACAATAACATTTTCGGAAGATTTGTTTTGTTCTGATTTCTTCTGGCAAGAGTTGAAGATTGAAAAGATATATAGTAAAATAAGTGAAGGTTTCTTTATCATGATTGAAGTAGTGTTATATGTTGTTTTTATTAAGCATTCCACTCTACCACAAGCGCTTTCTCCATCCACGGATATTTGATAACAGAAAAAGAAAAAGGGCATTGGTTAAGCAGAACATCAAAAGTTTTACGCTCTACCGTAAGTTTCCACTGCTCCGGAGATTCAGAAAGAAGGCCTTCTCTGATCAGAAAATTTTCTCTCAATCCTTCTACAGAAGTGCTGCCGAGCGCGCGCCAATTGGAAATTAAAGCATTTAGAACCTGATTGCTGAAGGCTGCGTCTTCAATGGCAATTTTAATATTTTCGGATAAGATAGCTTCAGGAGAAAGGCCGCAGATGATCTTGTTTAAGGCTAACTCGGGATTTGTTGTGCTTTGCTTTCCGGTTACCACATACTGCAGAAACTGCGCTGCCTTTTCCCGGTTTTGCTGACTGGTAAAGTGACCCTCAGCGGTGAAATTCAGGCGTTCCAGCAGTCGCGGAATAAATGGGCTTAGTAGCACTATTCCGGCATTACGGACACGAATATTTTGTCTGTCGGTCATTTTATGGTATTAGTTTTATTTTCGGTTATCCTATTCCTCTCAGCACTGCCGCGAGCATCATGCTCGTGGCTTACCAGCAACAGAAAATCGTACCCGGAATTAGTATAAGTTTTATTTAGATTTGATTATGTTCTCCAGTCTCGTCATCATCTCATCCTTTTCCTTCAGCATTCTTTCGTAAAGCGCAATTTTTTCTTCGTGAAGTTTAATTAATTGATCCAGCTGATTGACCGTGGAATTATAAAATACAGATGCGGGCTGCTGACAGTTGTCAAAAGTATTTGAAATGATATTAATAGCCTGTTCCTCATCAAAATTCCGGAAGGCTTCTACGGGGATTTTCAGGACTTCGGATATTTTCTGCAACAAAGCTTCTTCTACGACTTCTTTCTGTTCCAGGATAGAAATTTTCTTCTGGTTCCAGTCCTCGCCGAGATCAAAGGCCAGGGCTTCCTGTTTGATGCCGAGCATTTCCCTGAACCGTTTCACATTCCGTCCCTGATGTATTTTCTGTTCCATTTGCCGTTTTTTAATTTTTTAGTGTAAGAAAACTGAAAGTAAAGATAAAAAAATATGGATGAGGATGAAAATTTCTTCGGGAATAAAATATCCTTCTCGTATTAATAATTCAGGAGTATACAACATCACCGTTATATTAAAGTCTCTCACAGATTCGCACAGATTTTCACGGATCGGTGCGTGGCTTCGGCTCTGCTCGGTCATCGGGATGGCCATTTATTTAAATCGTTTTCAGTGTAAAAACTAATAACCGAGACCTAAGCACTCCGTTTGTCATCCCGCAGGGATCCCGACATAGTATCAGAGCATGGTATGGAAAGATTCGCGTTTGGATTCCGTACCGGAATGACAAAAGGATGGATAAACTTTGATGCGTTTCTTTAGAATACAGTTTTTAACTTTACCAAAAAGCATGATAATCTTTTAGCAATCTTTTGTAGTTGAAATTTTTACGGTAAGATATAAAACCACAGATTCGCACAGATTTGCACAGATACAGAAGTGGCTTGGACTTCGCTCAGCCACTGGGATGACTATTGATTAAATTGTTTTCAGTATAAAAACCAATAACCGAGATCTAAGCACTCCGTTTGTCATCCCGTAGGGATCCCAGCATAGTATTAGAGTATCGGATGGAAAGATTTGCGCTTGGATTCTTGCAGAATGACAAATGAAGCGGATAAGTCAGAGGTTTTTAAATGAAAATCTTTAAGCTTTTATTGATTACGAAAAATAACAACCGATAGGGTTTCACCACTCTGTTTGTCATCCCGAAAGGAATCTAAATGTAGTCTTAGAGCAAGATATGGAAAGATTCGCGCTTGGATTCCGTACCGGAATGACAAGAGGATGGATAAACTTTGGTGCGCTTCCTTTAGAATACCATATCTAACTTGACTAAACAGTGTGATAATATTTTGTCAATCTTTTATGATTAAACATTCATCTCCAGCTTCCTGATCAGATTCCCCTTCACCACCGTAAAAGCATGGTCTTTTGCTTCGGCAAAGGAAATACCATATTTCCGTTCGATGTTCTGGAGATCTTCCGGGAATGCCGCCAGGATGCGGTCGTAGAAGGTGTCGAGGAATTCTTTTGAAGGCATCTCGTATCTGATCTTCAGCTGGAACCGTCTGAGCAATGCGGTATCGATGATTTCGGGGTGATTAGTCGCGCAGAGCAGTAGGGCATTTTCGGGATAATAGTCGATCAGCTGGAGCAGAGTATTTACCAGTCTTCTCATTTCGCCCACATCTTTATCGTCGCTGCCTCGGGCTTTTCCGATCTGGTCGAGTTCATCAAGGAAAAGGACGGACCGTTCGCGTGCAGCCTTATCGAAGATCATTTTGATGTTCTGGGACGTTTCGCCGATCCGTGAAGAGACAATGTTGCTTAAATTAAGAATGATGATATTTTTGCCTAAGGCATTGGCGACGGCTTTGGCAGTCATGGTTTTTCCGCAACCGGAACTTCCTTCCAGAAGCACTTTGTTGTTGACCGGTAGCCCGTATTCCTGAAGCTCTTTGGCGTAGGTGTTTTCTTTGATGAGCTGTACAAACTGTTCTTTGTTGTTAGGTGAAAGAAATACGTCGTCAAGCGTTATGTCTTCCTTATCCTGGATAATGAGGTTGTACAGATTCATTGCTTCAATTTTATGGCAGCAAAGATAAAGCTTATCCAGCAAAAAAGCCGAACAATTCCTGTTCGACTTCTATCGGCTATTATAAAAATTAAAAGTTGTCTTCCTTAGTGTAAAATCTTTGCTATGTTTTCGATGCCCTTTTACCCACGTCGGGCAAAAGAGCAGTCAATCTTTTTGACGGATTGAAAACATATACAATATAATTCATTTGTGTTTTTCCGGAAACTGATTATCAGTTTCGGAAAATCTGATTAGTTTCTCTCTTCTCTCTTAACAGTTGCAAAATAAGAAGCAAAAACTACTAAACATGTTGCGATTCCGATGTAAGTGATCATTTTGTTGAATTTTTAATTATTTGATTTATTATTATCGATTTTACATTTGCAATATTACGGCATTCAAATGAAGTTTCAAAACAAATAATTATGATGTATATCAGTGTTTTAAGTGGTTTTTGTTTACAGTTTAGATAAAAATAGTTTACATTAATTTAATATAAAATCAAAAATTTATAAAGGCTTTTGTTGTGTTTTGTATAAAAAATTATTGATCTGTTAATAATTTCTGCGCTTGCATTTAAAAGTTGATAATCCAAAAAAGAAAAAATGCAATACATAATAACATTTTTTGAGACAATATTATATCACTTATTTTTGACTTGTATGGATATTGAATGTTACAAAAACTTATTATTGGGCTGTTTAAAATGCTGTTTTACGCTGCCGGTTTGGGCGACAGCAATAAAAGATCCTAGTGAATTCTGTGTACAACTTATTTTTAAGAAATTATTTTATTGTTGTAAATCAGGTTTTTACAGATTTTATTTTTTAAATCCGTTTTTTTAAGATTGAATGTTCTTATTTAAAAGGTAAAGTAAAATTGATTTAAAAAATCAGATATTCAGTTAATCAAATTCTCATGTTGATCGGGGATTGAAGATTTTATTATCTTAAAAACTGTACATGATCAGACCGCATCATTGAATGCAGAAAGCTGTAAGAACAGATCCGATGCTATACACAAACTTAATGAGATATAAAGAAAATGATCAGATGTTGTAAGTAGATTGCTTCGATAAGGCCCATTGCCTGTTTTTGAAAAGCGCTTCGATATAACCGCCACCGGATCCGCTTCCATAGTTGATAAAAAACCTGTTTTTATCCTTGTCCCTTTTGATCTTTCCGATATATTCCGGGAACATTCCCAGCCGGTAATCGGATTGAAGCTCGGAACTTTTATTCTCAGGATAAATGAGGACTTTTACTTCTGTAGGATTAATGTGATGAAAATAATCACAGTCTGAAAAATAGCCGGTAAAAAAATAAGAGGCTTTTCCAAAATCATTCTGCCCATATTCACGATCTATGATCAAGGTATACAGATCCGTAAATTTCGATTTTTCCGACCGGTAAAGCGGATTGCTGTCGGTAAAATCAGGAATACCGTCCTTATCGGTGTCTGCTGAATCCGGATTCAATAAAACCAGCTTTTCAAAAAGGTTATTAAAACGGTCCTTGTCCGAATCCTTTTTTACGGCTTTAAGATCGATTTCAAAAACAAGATCGTCTTTCACAGCTTCTCTTTGTGGGCCGAAAGGGTAGGCCCAGCTTTCGCTGATCCTGACAAAACTGCCGTAAGCCACTAATTTGTTTCCCGAAATAAAGTGTTCCGGTTGTTTTCTGCTGAAATGCGTAAATTGGCTTAATCCCAAATAATAGGCATCGGGAATATTATCTTTCACTTCAAGCAGCCAGTAGCCGAACATATTCTGGCCAATGCCATATACAATGCCATCCACCTTCTCGGTATTGATATAATAAAACTGGTTACCGAAATTTTTGATAAGTTCCCTAAACGTATCGTCATATGCTTTAAAGCGTTTCTTATCTTCTGCTTCCGAATAAGATTTCCGGTCTTCTTGTGTTTCTTTATTGTAGCTCGTAAGATTTTTATCGACCGTAAATTTTACATGAGAAGGGTTGGCCCGCAGAATCTCCTGTAGGGTATCAATCCTGAATTCCTGGTACGCTGTTTTTTCTTCTTTGTCATTCTCAAAACAGGCATCTTCTTTACGGTCTGTTGTACACGAAGCCAGTATAAAAACAAATAGCGGTAAATGAGTAAGTTTCATGGTTAGGGCAGTTTCAGTAAAGTTTCTGGTCATTTTTGCAAAAGAAGCTGGTCCGTTTTAAGGTGCCGGTTTCCTTTTTAATGATTTCTTCGCCACATTTCGGGCATTTTTTTTCGTGATAGACCTGGAAATTCTTTTTCAGGACATTGTCTTTTTTCCATTTCTTGAAATCGAAACTGTAGGTCCGTGCTTCATCGATCATGGCTTTCAGCTTGGAAGGAGGAAGATGCCCGACCAATGTTTCCGGATGGATGCCGACTCTGAAAAGGGCTTCATTTTTTATGATATTGCCAACTCCGGCAAAAATATCTTGGTCCATCAGCGCATCGCAAGCCATCATTTTCGGACGGTCTTTCAGTTTCTTTTTCGCTTTTTCAGGATCCCATGCATCGCTCATCACATCGGCTTCCCAATCAAGACCTGATAGAAATTCAGGGTCTACGAGCTTTACGTTGCAGGTATAAAAATACATTCCTCCGCTTTTGAATTCCAGTCCGAGCTTCAGGGTATGGGCCTGGGCTTTATTTTCCGTCAGGCTGTAGGAACCGAACATCAGCAAGTGGATGCGGATATTGGCTTTGTCGAAAATAAGAAAAGTTTGTTTGCCGAAGGTTTTTACTTCCCGTAAAATGTGGCCTTTGATCTCCGAGGTTTCCGTTATGGAACTTCCTTTTACTTCAATTACCTTTTCACCTGCAAACTTTTGCAGATCTTCTTTCATCAGAACAACCGGAGGACCTTCGGGCATAACTTTAGATTTTATATTCCTGGTCTTCAACGAGAGACCATTTTCCGTTCTTGTATTCTGCAATTATTTTGCCACCACTTGACCTTTTGAAATAAGGGATATAAAACGTTGCTTCATCAGGACCCTTTTTGATCCTTCCGTAAAAAGTACCGAACACGGAAGCATTGGATTTATTTTTAAGTTGATAGGCCTTAGTGCCGGAAAAAATCAGTACCCGGGTATTTTCGGGATGGATCTTCTGAAAAAAACGGCAGTCGGATTCATAGATTTCAAAGGAATAATGATCCCGGGTTGCGTGGTGATCTCCACTGCTTTCGGGCTCAATAATGTTTTCAAAAAGTTCGGTAAACCTATTCTTCTCCGAGGCATGTAGCGGATTTAGATCTTCAAAGTCAGAAATCCCGTCTCCATCCGTATCACGGGAATTTGGATTCAGGAAAATCAGATTTTCAAAGAGATCGTTGTACCCGTCACCGTCAGAATCTTTTTTGATATCATCCAGATTGATTTCAAAGGTCAGGAAATCTTTTACGGCGGTCGATTCATCGAACCGTATTCCTTTTTTGATGCCGATAAAACTTCCGTCGAGGAAAAGGATATTGTTCTTAATAAATCCATCCTTCTGTATGTGATTGATATAGGTGTTTTTGCTGAATCCTATATAGTAGGCTTTTGGCTTCCGATCTTTTATTTCCAGCAGCCATTGCCCGAATTGATTTACGGCAACCGCATATAATGATTTTCCTGCTTGCTGAAACCTGATGTAGCGGAACTGATTCTGAAAATACGTTTGGAAGGCTGTAAACGGATTGTTATGTTCAGGCATTTTCTGGTCCTGCGGCATTGGTGAATATTCATCTGACGTCTCATCCTGTTCGTAGCTGATATTCCCCTTGTTCTCTTTGTATTTAATATGTTTCGGATTGTTCATCAGAATGAATTCTGTCATTTCTGAAGTCGGAGAGAAGCTATCTCCGGCCGGATAATGTTTTTCACCGTCATCAAAACATTGTTCCTGAGAAAACAGATACACCGGAAACAGCAGTACGAGCAAACTTTTCATATTTGGAAATTTAAAACAATACTACTGAAATTTTTTTAAGCCGTAAACTCTTCATTATGATAACGGATAATCTCTGAGATCTTTTGTAAGTGAAAAAATTTATGCTGACCCTGCCGAAATAGTTCTGTGAAGCTTAAAAACAGTTAATATTAAAAAAAACGCTGTGCGCTTAGTGTGCAAACATCACGTATTTACCCAATACTCAGCAATTTTTCGACAATAAATTGTTACCATTTATCTCTGTAATCTTTTATCAGTGAAACGGCTCTGTGGACTTTAAAACAATTCGTATTAAAAAAAACGCTGTGCTCTTAATGTTCAAACACCATATATTTCCTTACTATTTCAACATTTTCATTAAAAAAAATAAAATTTAAAGTAATTTTGAAGCATGATGAATTTAAACCAGATTTTCACGAATCAGCGTACAGGAAACAATCCGCACACCAAAGCTTCCAGAACGGATTTTCAGAGGGATTTTGACCGAATTATTTTCTCATCCGCTTTCAGGAGGCTGCAGAACAAAACGCAGGTTTTTCCGCTGCCCGGAAGTGTTTTCGTACATAACCGACTTACGCATTCACTGGAAGTTTCATCCGTGGGAAGAAGCCTGGGAAGCGTGATGGGCGAGTTCATCCACGATGAGTATAAGAATGACCTTACCGAAGAGGCAAAGAATTTCTACCTGCATAACCTGGGGAATGTGATTGCTGCAGGCTGCCTTTGTCATGATGTTGGCAATCCGGCTTTCGGACATTCAGGAGAAGATGCGATTGCGAGCTATTTTGAAAGAAATGAATCGGATTTAAAATCTAAATTCAACGAAAAGGAATGGGCAGACCTGGTAAATTTTGAGGGAAATGCCAATGCAGTCAGAGTCTTGGTCCAGCAACAGCAGGGGAAAGATGCGGGAGGCATTCAGCTTACCTTCTCTACGCTTGCGAGCATTGCCAAATATCCGTGTGAGGCCATCGCCAAAACAAAGGGAGTGGTGCACCGTAAAAAATTCGGTTTCTTCCAGAATGAAAAAGATATTTTCCTGGAAATTGCCAAAGCGACCCAACTGATTCCGGAAAGTGAGGAACCGTATATTTTTAAAAGACATCCTTTCGTATGGCTGGTGGAAGCAGCGGACGATATCTGTTACAACATTATCGATATGGAAGACGCCCACCGCCTAGGCATCGTTTCTACAGCCGACTGCAAAAACCTGTTTTTTGAACTGGTGAAATCCGAGACGGATGACGTGAAAAGAATAGAAGAAAAACTGGGTTCCATCTCCAACGAAAACGAGCAGATTTCGTATTTACGGGCAAAAGTCATCAACGCCCTGATCAATACCTCGATGGAAAGATACAAGCAGGATTTTGAAAAGATCCTGAACGGAAACCTAAACAAAGCCCTGCTGGATCTTTATAAAGATGAAAATAAAGCACTTCAGGACATTGAAAACTTTTCCATCGAAAAAATATACAACCACAAAGCCGTGGTGGAAATCGAAAATGCCGGATACAATGTCATGTATGAACTGCTTGACCACTTTATTCCGTCCATTCTCAAACCTGAAGAAAAAAGGAAATCCTACGATACCAAAGCGCTGAAGCTGATTCCTAAACAGTTTATTTACGAAAGCGGTACCGATTACCAGAAAGTATTGGGTGTGATCGATTTCGTTTCGGGTATGACCGACAATTACGCCACTGACCTATATCGTAAAATTAAAGGAATCGATATCGGAATGACAGTGTAATGGTGAATTTTGCTTCGCAAGTGAATGGTGAAGTGTGAATCTTAATTTGAGGCTCGTGCTGGATTCACAAAGGCGCGAAAGCTTTTTAAGTGCTTTGTGTAAAAGAAAAACGCAAGGATTTTATCTCTGATAAAATAGAGTACCTTTCAATATATGAATGAAGCAATGGTCATTTACGAATTTATCCATTGTTATCATTTGCTTAGTGAAACGCCCTTGCGCTCGGAAAATATTCTCAATATGATCAAAAAATCCTTGCGATCCTCGCGTTAATACAACTTAAACAAAATCAAATCCAGTAACCAGATTTCCTTTTAATTCATCTTAAAATAAAGCTGAAACACCTGATCATCAACCAATATATCCTCATCTATCATTTGCCGAGTGAAACGCCCTTGCGTCCGGAAAATATTCTCAATGCCATCCAAAAATCCTTGCGGTCAGTGCGTTAATCAAAAAAAAATTGACAAGCGAAGCGGATTGACGATTCACCATTCACTCTAAAATTCCCGTTGTTCATTTGATTTTTCAGGTGAAAATTCTTATCTTACAGCAAACCACTAAAATAAAACAGTATGGTGTACGCAGGAATATTGGCATTTATCGGCCTTGTTACTCTATTTGCTTCATTTTTTACCGTAAAACAGGAATCTGCTGCGATTGTAGAGCGGTTGGGGAAATTTCTAAAGGTGAGCCATGCGGGCTTGCATCTGAAAATACCGTTTCTGGATCAGATTGCCAAACGGCTGAACCTTAGGATCCAGCAGTTGGATGTCATTATTGATACCAAAACGTTGGACAATGTGTTTATTAAAATGAAAGTTTCCGTACAATACCAGGTAATCAGGGAAAATGTAAAGGATGCTTATTACCGGCTGGAAAATCCGGAAAACCAGATTACTTCCTATGTATTTGATGTAGTACGTGCCGAAGTGCCGAAAACAAAACTGGATGATGTATTCGTAAGGAAAGATGACATTGCTATTGCGGTGAAAAGTGAACTTCAGGAGGCCATGCAGAGTTACGGATATGATATTATTAAAGCGCTGGTGACCGATATCGATCCCGATGAACAGGTGAAGCATGCGATGAACAGGATCAATGCTGCCGAGAGAGAAAAAACCGCTGCCGAATATGAATCGGAAGCCCAGAGAATACGAATCGTTGCCGTAGCGAAAGCCGAAGCGGAATCCAAAAAGCTACAGGGACAGGGGATTGCAGATCAAAGACGAGAAATTGCAAAAGGACTGGAAGAATCGGTAAAAATGCTGAATGCCGCCAATATCAATGCCCAGGAAGCTTCTGCACTAATCGTGGTGACCCAGCATTACGATACCTTAAGTTCCATAGGCGCCAACAACCGGAGCAATCTCGTGCTTCTTCCCAATTCACCGACGGCAGCCAGTTCAATGCTGAATGATCTGGTTGTATCTATGGCAGCAACCCAGAAGATGGATGAATATGTTCCGGTAGCTGATCCAACAAAAAAGAAAGATTTTTAAATCGTTCTGATTATATAGCAGGCTTGGAAATCAGCGTTTGATTGATGATAAAACCGATTGACATACTGAAAAATAATAAGTAAATTTTTGTATTTTAATAATGAATTGATCCTTTCCGGCATACCGGAGAGGATTTTTTGTAAAAAGATGATTAGGCATTGAATAATGTGGATTTGGTTTAATTAATTTGTTTTTAGTGAGTTAAATTAAATAGGAGAGGAAAAGACAAGCAGTGGATCGGAAGACTAAATAAGGTTCATCATACCGAATAACAAACCATAGGCTTGTACGATTAAGTTCATGTTGGCTGTTGGATTGACAAATAAAACTTCCCGCATCCGGCATCCAGCTTCCAAACCTGATTAAAGAAATATCTTCAATTTTTTACTCTTGTTTTTTTATAATTAAATCCCTAATTTGATCTTCCTTTTAAAAATACCAAATTGTACAACCAGAAATAATAATATGGATAATCAACTTGAAATTGAAAATTACAGGATCGGAAAGTCGGAAGCATGGGCAGGAAATATGGAGGATCACGAACTTCTGGAACGCATCAGGGAATCTGAATTTGCCAAACACCAGATGGATCAGGGAAAGGATTTCTGTTACTTTTTAGATAAAAAATATCAAACAGGCAATACCGAAAACAGAGAATATGTCTGCATGGCCTATACGCTGAACGAGCCGGCTAATCTGGAAAGGGCATCCGTTTCAGATGTTGTCGTGGAAGAAAATGAAGTATACCATATCCACCGCATCAGTGTAGTGAGAGATGGGGTTCTGATCGATAAAATTCCTGATACCAAAATAAAAGTGCTCGACAGTGAGAACGAAAGCAGCGGCGGGATTCTGAGCAGCAACAAAAAAATAAATATTACCATAAAAGATCTCAGGCTGAATGATATCCTGATCATGGAAGATTCCAGGGTAAAGGCATTCAAAGAACGTGATTTCCTGAGAAAGGAATTTGCGAAATACGTCTGGGTAAGCCCGGACAGCTATTGGGCTTACGGAAGCTATACCTTTACTTTCATCAACAACCGCGAGCAAAGCGTAGCTTGTAAAAAAACATTTTTCCGTGATGAAGCGGGCAACGTGCTGGATCCGGAAATCCGTTACCTGAATAAAGGGGAAGAATTTGTTTTTAAGATGGAAGACTATAACAATCAGGTAGATGCGAAACGCGAAATTTTCCCTTACATTGATTTCGCAACGGACACAAGCTGGAAAGAGTTGTCCGATTACATTGCTCCCATCTACAGTGACATTTTCAGCCAGGCTTCGTTACAGGAATTTGCGCCGAATCTCGTGGAGAAACTGGACGCTATTGCTGATCAGGATGAAAAAATTCAGTTTGCCATTGAATATGTGCAGAATAATATTTACTACATCTTCAATGCCGACGAAATGAACGGCCACAAGCCGCAGGAGCCAGCCGTTACTTATGAAAACAAACAGGGCGACTGCAAGGCAAAATCCGTTCTGCTTAAAGTGATCCTTGATTATATCGGGGTGGAAGCGTCTGTCGTACTGGTAAATTTCCATACCGATTTTTATATTAAATATTACCTGCCGTCATTGCTCATCTTTAACCATGCGATTGTCAAAATTAACCATAAAGGCGAAGAATATTTTGTGGATGCGACGGTGCGTGATGAATTCGGGTTGCTGGAAAACCGCGGATTTATTTACTTTATGTACTATCTCGAAGTAAAGTCGGATCAGGAGCTGAAACAGAGGAAACCGTACCGATATCCTTATTTCTGTGTGGATGAAAAAGTGGATTTTAAAGTGCAGGATAAAACGGGAACGCTTGTTTTAACGACTGCCTATAGAGGAAACCGCGCCAATACCATGAGACGGTATTTTAAAAATACCAACAGGCGGGAAGTAATCGACAGCTGGAACAATTTCCTGTTTTACAGCCTGAATTATTCCGGCGACCGGAACGGTACCGACGTCAGGGATATTTTTACGGATGCAGCCATTGAGATGGTCAGCGACGACAGGAAACTGAATGAGTTTAAAATTCAGTATAAGGCCTCTATCCAAAACCCGTACTACACTGATCCGAAAGAAAACCGGTTTATGATGTATTTCGACAGGAATGTGGTAAAGACCGGCGCGCGTGATTTTATCCATAAAGATCTCCCTTTCTGGCATAATTTCGACAGCGAAAAGTATGAGATCAATCTCTATACGGATCAGAAAATCGATACCGAAGAAAAGTATACTGTGAAGGAAAGCATCATCCATAATCCGTACTTTGATTTCTCCAGCCGGAAAAAAGTAACCCCAAAAGGAGCAACTGCCTATATTGAATTCCAGCCGTTGGTTAATCTGGAGATTCCAAAAGAAGATTTTGAAAAATTCAGGGCGGATCATCACATTATCGCCGACAGCAATTTCGGATTGGGCATCGATATTATTGAACCCGGATTTATCAACATGCTGAAATACAGCTTTAAAAAGAAGTTTAAATAATAATAAGCTGGATGCCGGAAGAAGCTGGAAGCGGGATGATGAGAGAGTCCAAAATTTAGCTTATGATAGAAAGTGGAAATATCTTAATATTAATGAGGGTTGGTAAATGATGATTGATGTTAATAAAAAGCTTCGGCTGGTTTGCTTGCAAACCAGCCGAAGCTTTTTATTGGTTAATTTAAAATTCAATACTATTCAATGATGGATCAATAGACGTCTGGTAATCATTTTGACAAAAGGAAACTTCCATCTTCCTGCATCCATCTTCCCGCCAATGATTTACTCAGAAGCTTTTGCCGCCGAAATTCCTTTAAACTTCTGTTTCCCGATCAGCAGTTCAAAGAACAGCCTGAAATCCGAAATCAGAGACCACAAAGGATATCTGAAAGTGACGGGTTTATTCTTTTCAACAACCGCATGGCTAAACCAGGCAAACCCGTAGCCGAAGATCGGTACATACCAAAGGAACCTTTCTTTTCCTGAAGCAATTACATATCCGATCACGAAAAAGACCAGCAGCGTTCCGATAAAATGGAAAATCCGGGTTCCCATTTTACGATGCTCAGTTAAGTAAAACTGATAAAATTCCGTAAATGTTTTTATTCTTTCAGACATGACTATTTATAATTTAATGTTCCGATCATAAACTTATTGGAAGCATTCAATGCCTTTGAGTTTTTAGTCAGTTCCTTAATTACCCCTTCATTTTTGATGTAATTGGAATGAATAAAATAAGTGTCTCTGTTCTCGCGGGTGATATATCCGGTATGGAAATCAAGTCCGACGATATATACCTGGTTCTTACCTTTTCCCAAAATGTATTTTTCAAGTTCCTGCCTTTTGGTAAAATACCGGATGTCCGTGCATAGCTTTTTGATCATCACCGAAGATGCCTTTTGGGCAAGAAATGTTCTGTTCAGGGCAAAGCCATAGTCAGACAGGGTATTCGTTACAAAATATCCGCAGGCAATACTGCCCTTCCGCGGTATTCTTGACGTTCCGGCAAATGACCAGGGTGTACCATGCCAGTATCGGGGAACATCATAATTGATAAATGTGAATAAATAAGCTGCCCTTTCACTATTTGTTTTTCTGCCTACTGATGTTAATTTCTCCTTATAATCATGAGGGCTTGCATGATCATGATCAATAACAATACCGTCTTTATCTTTTTTGCTGCAATTCAAAGAAAATAACAGCAATACAGGAAAGAGATACCTCATTAATAATTATATTTTGTTCAGCCTGCTGTTTTTTCTGCCGTAAGAAAAATAGAAAATTAGTCCTAAAACCAGCCAGATTCCAAACCATGACCAGTTTTCCGTACTCATTCCCGTTAAAAGATAACAGCAGGACACCAATCCTAAAACGGGAATCAGCGAAAGATTTTTAACGAAAGCCAGAATGGAAATCACGATACAAACTAAGTAGAAGGTAATCAACGGAATATTTTTTACAACGTCTCCGAACATCTCAGAAAAATAGGTCGGAAAAAGATAATTCACAAGGATTAAACTTAAAATAAAGCCTGCCGGAAAAATATATTTCGAATTGATATAAGGGATTCTGAACTTTCCTTTTCTTTCTTCCATTTCTGCCTCACTTTGCGGGGAAAGCATCAGTACCCCTCCACAGACCAGGACAAATGCAAATAAGGTCCCGATACTGGTGAAATCCAAAATAAGATTTTCGTCCGTGAAAAATATGGGAAGGCCTACAACAATACCGGTAAGAATGGTTGCAAAACCTGGGGTTTTATATTTCGGGTGGATTTCCGATAATTTTTTTGGCATCAATCCGTCCCTGCTCATTGTCATCCATATTCTCGGCTGCCCCATCTGGAATACAAGTAAAACGCTGGTCATGGCTACCACGGCGGAAACAGATACGATGAAAAGCATCCACTTTACTCCTTTTAAAGCGAATATCTCCGCCAACGGATCCGAAACGCCCAATTCTTTATAAGAAACCATGCCGGTAAGAACCAAAGCCAGGATAATGTAAACGATGGTGCAGATCACCAAAGAATAAATCATTCCTCTCGGAAGATCCCTCTGAGGGTTTTTTGCTTCTTCTGCCAGGGTGGAAACGGCATCAAAACCGATATAAGCATAGAAAACGGCAGAAACCCCGGCCATTACGCCGCCAAAACCATTCGGCATAAAAGGTACCCAGTTATCAATATCGACATAGGCAAAACCGACAATAATCACGAGAAGTATCACGGCCAGTTTTATGTAGACCATCAGGTTACTGAAGTTTTTGGATTCTTTTGTACCTCTGTAAACCAGATAGGTAATTAATACGTTGATAAGTAATGCGGGTAAATCGAATATGATTTTCAGGTTACCCAGAACAGGGGCGTTTTTCCAGGCTAAAAAGCCTTCACTATTTTGTAATGAAATTATCTTCTTATGAAGAATACCGGAAATGGTATTCCCTTCTTTCAGGCTTTCTTTAACCTCATTGGATGTTAAATAGCTCTCCAGAGGCGAACCCTGCAAAAGAGCCGCTTTGTTCTGTAGATAATCGTTTATACTTTTGATAAAGGTCGTATTATCCAGAAACGCCGAGTGGGCAGATTTATAATTGATGGTCAGCCATTGGGGAATATGAAGGCCGAAAGTCTCCAGCAGATTGGTAAAATAACCGCTCCATGAAAAGGCAATATAAATATTTCCGATCGAGTATTCCATAATCAGTGCCCATCCGATGATCCATGCAAAAATTTCCCCAAAAGAAACATAGGCATATGTATAGGCGCTACCCGATACCGGAACCCTGGAAGCAAATTCGGCATAGCACATGGCCGTAAATCCGCAGGCAACAGCACAGATAGCATACAGAAAGATAACACCGGGGCCGCCGGAAAAGCAGGCATTCCCAATGGCACTGAAAATCCCCCCGCCGATAATTGCGGCTATACCGAAAAATGTTAAATCTTTTACGCTTAAAACTTTATGCAAAGAATGTTTTTCACCATCACCCCCCTCCAAAATTGTCGCATTCAATGGTTTTCTTCTAAAAAGTTGATTCATTCAATTCTATATTTGATTCAAGAAAAGCAAATGTAATTATTTCCCTGAAATAATTTTTACTTTCTTTAAGGTTTCTTCCGTATAAAGTTAAGAAGTCTTAAAAAAATATTCAGTTATTAACAATGTGTTAAAAGGCTTGTCTATGCAATTTCTTTTCAATATTTTCGTTGATAAATTGTGGATAAAACTCCCGTAATTTTAAATAGCTGAACCTGATTTTCAGGTCTTCCCATGTTAAAATTTAAAATTAATGAAATCAAGAAAAATACTTTTAGCGGCTGCTGTAATGTATTTCGGGATCTCCGATGCGCAACAGTCTCAGTACTTTACCCAAAGAGAAAACTACCGGTTTGATTTAGCTGAAAACCTTTACCAGACCAAAATATACAACGCTTCCCAATACGAATATGCCCGTCAGTACTTTTACAACGAGCATCTTTCGAGATCGAGAAAAGAAGCGGCGCAATTTTTTGATAATGTCATCGGTGTGATTCTTCAGAAAAACCATGCGGAACAGGGCCTGGAAGCTTTCATGAAAGAATATCCGAATTCAGCCTACTTTGCCCAGGCAAGCTTACCATTGGCGGATTATTATCTGGCTAAAAAGGATTTTGAAAAGGCATTGGAAACGCTGAAAAAGGTAAATCAGTACCAGCTTTCCAGAGAAGAAAATACCCAATACATCCTGAAGCTGGGATACGCCAAATTTATGATGGGCGATTCCAAAGGGGCGACCGATGCGCTGGAAGAAGCCTTCAAAACGGCAGACCAGTCGCAGAAAGGCGATATAGCGTATATGCTGGGGCATTTATATTACTCCAACCGGCAGAATGATAAGGCCTTCCAGTATTTTGATTCCATAAAAGATGAACCGAAATATTCCAAGCTGGTCCGTCCTTATTATGTACAGATGTACTACAACGATAAAGATTATGATAAGGCTATTACCGAAGGAACGGCTCTTTTAAATGAAGATATTTCGGATTCTTATAAAGCGGAGGTCCACAAGATCATCGGGGAAAGCTATTTCATGAAAAATGATTATACATCGGCATATCCGCACCTGAAAGATTACCTGAGCGTTCAGCAGAATCCTTCGGAAAATGATCTTTATGAAATGGGATTTGTAGCAGCTCAGCTTAAAAAGTACGATGAAGCCGTTTCCTATTACAACCAGCTGCTGAACAGCAATTCGGCATTGGCGCAGAACGCTTATTACCAGCTCGGAAATGCCTATCTGGCAGTCGGCAAGAAGCAGGAAGCTTTATCGGCGTTCCGTTCGGCTTACCAGATGAATTATGACAAGAATGTTAAAAAGCTGGCACACGAGCAGTACGCTAAACTAAGTTACGACATCGGAAACCCGTTTGAAAGTGCTTCTACGGTAATCCAGAATTACATCGATGAAAACCGGAACGGCGCCAATGCTTCCGAAATGCAGTCGCTTCTTGTAAAATCCTATTTATATTCCGGAAATTATAAAGAGACGCTGAATGCTATTGACAGGCTGCAGAGTTCCACGCCGGAAATCGATAAAATCGACCAGGAAGTTTCTTACCTGCTGGGAACAGAGGAATTCAACAAAGGGAATTACGATGCAGCAGAGCAGTATCTATTAAGAAGTTTAGCATTTAATATTAATAAAGAGTTCAACAGCAGGGCTCTGTACTGGCTGGGGCAGGTGTATTACCAGAAAGGAAATTATCCTTCGGCAATTGCCCGTTACGAAAAACTCCTTGATGTAAACTTCCCGGAGAAGCAGCAGCTGCCGTATGATCTCGGCTATGCTTATTTTAAATCTAAAAAGTTCGATGAAGCTGAAAAATACTTTAAACAGTATTTGGCCAACCCGAAACCGGAATTTAAAAACGATGCGGAACTCCGTCTGGCAGATATCAATTATGCCAACAACAACCTGAACGAAGCGATCGCGATTTACGATAAAAACGAAGATGCCACGGATTATACCTTGTATCAGAAAGCTATGGCTTTAGGATTCAAAGGCGATACCCAGGCAAAGATCACCAACCTGAAAAACCTGCTGTCCAAATATCCGGATTCGGATTATTACGACGATGCCCAGTACGAAATCGGAACAGCCTATGCGGCGCAGGACGATTTCAGCAATGCCAACGATTATTTTAACAAAGTCATTAAAACTTCTTCCGATAAAGATCTTGTAGCGAATGCATCCATCTACAGGGCGCAGAATTATATAGACCAGAACCAGAGCGATAAAGCTTTATCTGAATTAAGATCGCTTGCCGAACAATATAAAAATACGGCTTATGCTGAAAAAATCGTTCAGGCTGCGAAACCGATCTTTACGAAAAACGGTGATGTGTCAGGCTATGAAACCTTTGCACGGAATGCCGGGGTGAATATTGATGCTTCGGAAATTGATGAAATCAATCTGTCGACAGCCAAACAGCTTTTCACAAAAAAGGATTACAAAAACGCAATTTCCTATTATGAAAAATATTTAATGCAGAACCCGACAGGAGAAGGACTTTATCAGGCGAAATATGAATTGGGCGAAAGTTATTACCAGACCAAGAACACCACAAAATCCCTGTTGGTTTTACAGGAGGTAGCGAATGTTCAGAACGACTATCAGGATGATGCGCAGACCCGTCTGGCCCAGATCTATATTGCTCAGGGCGACACCCAGGAAGCGAAAAAATATCTTGAAAATCTGATCAGCTCTTCGGATGTCAACATTAAAAACTACGCCAATGTAGAGCTGATGAAGGTCTATGCGGATGAAAAGAATTTCGCCCGGGCGGAAAAACTTGCCGATGCGGTGATTGCCAACAGCAAAAACGCGGCAGCCGTTATTGAAACGGCCAAAGTGATCAAAGCAAGAAGCCTTATGAATTCAGGAAAGGACAAAGATGCACAATCGGCTTATGCAGCTCTTGAAAAGTCTTCCAATACTTCGGTAGCGGCAGAATCCCTTTATGCAAAAGCGTATTACCAGAATAAAGGAAAAGCGTATAAATCGTCCAATGAAACGATCTTTAAGCTGGCCAACAATTACGCTTCCGAGGAATATTGGGGCGCAAAAGCTTTGGTGCTAATGGCGAAAAACTATATCGGCCTGAAAGACAATTACCAGGCAAGTTATACCTGCGACCAGATCATCGAGAATTACAAAGATTTCCCGGAGATCGTAGCGGAAGCGAAGGAGGTTAAAAAGCAAATCCGGAAATAGTGATTTTTATGGGAGAGGAATTTCCTAATGAATATTCCGTTTCTGAACCGATGAGTCCAGGGATTTGTGCAAAGCATTTTGCTGAAATAATGAATAGAAAAGGATTTAACCTTGATTTTTCATTAAAAAGCCTGGAAATTGAAATTGATAAAGTTCTGGAATGTTATTCGGAGATAAAGGTACATGACATGGAAATTCTGGAAGCCTGGCTGACAGCATATATTGGCGAGTCATTGCTCATATGCTTTGGTGGAAGATGGATAGGTAACTTTTACGGCCCTTTATGCAAGACAGGAGTAAATTTTTATACTTCTTATATGATAATCAATGATTTCAGGTTTAACCCAAATCACTTTATAAGTTACTATCAGAATAATGGTAAAAAATCCAAGGGAACTTTTTATGATTATTTATATACAAGAAATGAAAGTATTGGAATCTTCCGTGATTTTTTAGGCGGAGGATTAATTAAAAAAATAAACAACAGTATTCAATAGATTGACAATCCTTTGTGATTAAAATTAAGAGTATGAACAAGAAAATTCAAATATTATCCATATTATTTTTAGGGGTTTCGTCGGTGGCGTTTTCCCAGATCAAAGAAGAAAAGCTGATTCTCAATAAGAAAAGGGAGCCGGAAGTACGGAAGATCGAAAAGAAGAAAACGTCGGTGGAAACGATTAAGAATTATCCTCCTGAAGAGAAATCCCAGAATCCGGTACAGTATACCATCACCGATGTGCCGGCCGTTTCGGATTTCAAGACGTCCACCATCCAGGGACAGGATGTGACGCCGAAATTTGAAGGTTCGGTCCAGAATAACTACATCCAGTTCGGAATGGGGAACTACGGGAAAATTCTGGGTGACGCGAATATTTCAAAAACCCTGGAAAATAAAATTGAGGTTGGCGTAGATGCCCATTTCCTCTCCACACAAGGTCTTAAAAAAGAATACGACTGGGATTCCAAGCAAAGTTCCACCACTTTGGGGGCATACCTGAATTCTTACGGCGACAAAGGTAAATTCAACCTGAATGCGGAATATGGTTTAAACAGTTACAACTATTATGGAATTTATGCTTTAAGTCCGGGCGATGTGGATCTCGACCAAAGAGTAAATCAATTTAAGGTAAACGGATATTACGATTTTTATTCCAACGAAATTTTAAATGATGTCCGCGTTAAATCTTCTTTCTTAAAAGACCATTTCGATGCCCAGGAAAACCAGGCTTCCGTGTTGGCAAATTTCTCCAAGCATGGTGTGGAAATAGGAAAATCGGGAATCAATCTGAATGCCGATCTAGGCGTTGGCCTGGAAACGGTGAAAACCGAATTCACGATCAGGGATAAAAACGCATCGAACTTCTTCAATACCAATTTAAATCCGAAAGTTACTTTCCGAAAAGGGGATTCTTATCTACGGTTAGGTTCTCAGTTTTCGTTCCTGAACAGCAAGAACAACAACGACCTGATGGCGGAACAGATGAAGAACAATAAAGCCTTTTGGTTCCCGGAAGCGGAGTTTCAGGTTGCAGCTGCCGAGCAGTTTAAATTTTACGGTGGGGTAGACGGAGGATTGAAGCTCAATACCTACGCCGATCTTTTGCAGCAGAACCCGTTCCTCGTTTCGGATCAGTATTTAAGGCCTACGGAAACAAAATACCATTTCTATGTCGGATTAAGAGGAGATATCGATGATATGTTTAAATATGACGTTTCTGCAGGTTATGGTAAAATGAGAGACATCATGTTCTTTAAAGGCAACAGCATTTTCGACAACAATTACACCCTGAACCGTTCCGCTTACGACTATGCGAATACTTTCTCTGCAGTATACGATGAAGGGAATGTAAGCGACATTAAAGGAAGCCTTCAGTATTTCCCGCTGGCGAACTTAATTCTTGACGGAGAGGTGAAATTTACCAAGTTTGACCTTAAAAACTACGAAAATATTTACAATGTTCCGCTGCTTACAGCAACAATCGGTGCAAAATATACCATGCTTAATCAAAAATTATTGCTCGGTTTTAAAGGGCTTTTTGCCAGCGACAGAACCACGAATTCCTTTATGATTGAGGGAGTTGGGAGTCCGATGATGTACCGGTCTACGGAGAACACCAACGATAAGGTAGGGGGGTATGCCGATTTAAATTTGTCCGCAGAGTATAAAATTCACAAAAATTTTAGTATTTTCGCACTCGGAAATAATCTTCTGAGCTCAAAATACCAGACGTACAAAGGATATAAGGTTCTCGGTGCACAGGTTTTGGGAGGTGTGAAGATTACGTTCTAAATATAATTGATAAATGATGAGTGATTATATCGTTTATAATTTATCAATCATCATTTATAAAATGGCTCCGTAGTTCAACTGGATAGAATATTGGATTTCGGCTCCAACGGTTGGGGGTTCGAATCCCTCCGGGGTCACGAATGGTGTCATAAGAAGCCAAATGCTTCCTTATGACGCCATTTTATTTTAAATATCTATTAATCAGTATCTTGAAATATTTGTGATTGTTAATTGATTTTAATACTACGCAGTATAAATATCTGTAATCCAAAATAATAGCTATCATACTTTGATTTTTGATACAATTTCTGGAAATTTTTATAGCGACCTGACAGGATTCGAACACCATTAATTATCTCCTAATACAATTTCTCAAAATTGAAATCATGACTTAAAAAGATAAGTTCTTTTATAAAGTCATTCATTTCCTGATCATTTTTATGATCCCTCCTTTGCTGTTTAAATTTAGACATGCTTAATATAACCTTAATTCTATCCGGTAACAATTCTTCAATCTGATCTGAAACAAGTATTACCTTCTCCGGAAAAAATAGTCTGATAACCTTTTGTTTGGTGATGACGTTAGCAGATTCATAGAGATCTGCTAAATCATTAATAATAAAACTGCAATGTTTATGGGTTTGTTTTTCGGTTATAAGCTTTAAAGCTTCATTCTGTAGTTGTTTTGTATAGTTTTTTAGAGATGTTTTACAGTTATTTTTAATCAGATTATAATCATCATAATCAATTTCCCCTCTGGTAAAAAGTTGCTGGGCATTTAAATTTCTGTTAACAACTTTTTCCATAGCCCTCGCAATTTCATTTTTCTTATAATTGTAAGCTTTTTGTTCATTAGCATTTATATCATTTGATATTTTACGAACTGATTCCCGGAAAGCTTCATTGACTTTAAGGTTATTTAGAAACTTCAAAAAATTAAGATTAAGCAATGTAGCGCTTAATCTGTATGCGCATCCTTTTGTGCAATGGTAGTAGTAATATTTTTTTCTTTTGCCTTTAGAACCGCTACCCGTAAGTGTTTTTCCGCAATTAGGACATTGAAATATTCCCCTTAAGATCAGATTTTCATTTATAGATTCTTTGATAATAGAATTTAGGTGCTTTGGCTTTTTTAATTTTAGTTGTACTTGCTCAAACAATAGTAAAGGAATTACACTATTATGATTGCCTTTTATCGTTTTACTTTCCGCAGTATCTTTATTCAGGATTCTGATTCTCCCACAATAGACAGGATTTCGCACCATTTCATAAAAAGTATTCGAACTACACTTTAGACCTTTCATTATTGCTTGTCTATATATACCGGAAAGAGGTAAATTCTTTTCACGAATAATAGTCTAAAATACTTCCCTAATGATAATGGCCTCGGACTCATGTGGTACAATATATTTATGACCATCCGCTGTAACTTTATTTCGATATCCAATTGGAGCTTTACCCATATATCGGCCTTCCAATCTTGCTTTTTGCATTCCTAAGCTAACATTCCGGCTTCTTTTGTCATTTTCAACTTCAGATGTTGCCAGGTATATAGCAAGCATAATTTTACTTTCCGGTATGGAAAAATCAATAGGTTGCTCAATAGCCTGAATTGAAACATTCATTATTTTAAGCTGTTCCAGCATATTGTATGCATCGGTAATATTTCGGCTGAAACGATCCCAATGGGTAATTAAAAGGAGTATGGGCTGGTTTCTGCTGAGCTTAAGTTTTGTAACCAATTTCTTCCACTCAGGACGGTTAAAGGTTTTTGCCGAATGATCTTCGAAGATAATTTCAGTAATAGTAAGATTATTGTACTCGCAGTAATTTTTTATCCGCTCTACCTGGCTTCGCTGTGAATATCCTTTGATGGCCTGT
Organism: Chryseobacterium sp. sg2396; assembly: GCF_042610505.1. NCBI lineage: Bacteria > Pseudomonadati > Bacteroidota > Flavobacteriia > Flavobacteriales > Weeksellaceae > Chryseobacterium > Chryseobacterium sp. sg2396. The sequence goes on from NZ_JBHGAQ010000023.1 coordinate 23,919, forward strand.
TCATCTGTACTGACTCTTATGTAGGCATAGGCAGGTTGCATAAGCTATTGATTTTTAATGATTTAATATTATTGCCTTATGTTGATAAAACGGAAAAGCCTGTTGATTTATTTAAAAACTAAAGGATTTTAATGGGCAGATTAATAATCGGGAGCTATAAGGGCATCCTTTATAATAATACACGACATTTCCTTACTGTTTTCCGTAAAGCCATCTTGTTTTATATAATTTAAAAAATAGATGCTTATGATTTTCAAATCAATTATCATTCATAGAAAATACTTCATATAAAAATATATTACGTGACCTTACTGTTTTCCGTAAGCCATTATTTTATTATATCGCTATTTTTGAAAGATATATTGTTCAGACATAATATCTTATTAAAGCTTATAAATTACTTTTAAATTTCATCTGTGGTTGCGAATTAATTATTAAATTGCAACAACTAATAACGACTCATCATGAATAAACCAAATAGACAATCTCCATTTAACTTGATCAAAAGCTTAAGCAAAAGCTTTACGTTATTGGCTTACTATAATTGGCAAGTCTTTTTTTGAATTTTCTCAGCTCTTATTGCGATAAGATTATTACCCGTAAAATCGTTTCTTGTCATTCCTGCATGTAGTAGACCAGAAAATGAGCCATCTATTTTAGGAATTTCTTATTGAATATGTTTTAAAGTCATACGATAGTTGGCATTTAGCGAGGCTGCGATAATCTAGGTAATAACGAAACGGATGTCAGATTTTGAAGCGCCAAAAACCAAGCTGGTGACTGAGGTCTATGTATTGGTAATTAGGTTTGGAAAACTAAATTATTAAAAAATAAAAATCCAGCTGAATTAGGATTTAGTAAAGTTGAATCTTTAAACCCATTTGTGATATATGTTAGCAATAGAACAAAAAACCGAATTAGAGGAAATTTTAGATGTATTAGGTGAAAACCTAAGTATAACAGAGACACAGCATGACGCAGCTGTTCGTAGCTATAAAGCTGTCGGCAATTGGCTTACTACGGAAGATTCTGAATTAGCATTGTATAAGCCTGTAGTCTCTCCACAAGGATCATTCATCATTGGAACCACGATCCAAACAATAGACCCTGACGGCGATATGGACTTGGATGTTGTATGTGAATTGAATGGTAAAAGACCTGATTGGACTCAAAAAGATGTTAAAGAAATTGTTGGAAATCAATTAATAAAACACAAAAAATATGAATCTATTTTGGATGAAGAAGGTCGAAGATGTTGGACCTTAAAATACAGGGAAAATAGTTCACCTAACGAACGATACCATATGGATATTTTGCCTGCCATAAATACACATGGATATTCTATTATACTTGAAAAAGCTTATTCCAATTTGAAAGATCAAGATATTCAAGAATTGGTATTAAGTATTACAGATAATGAAAGGCCCGAATATGATTATTCAATTGAACCTATAGAATGGCTTCAAAGCAACCCTTTTGGATATGCAAAGTGGTTTATGAATATTGCAGATAATATTAAAGGAAAACGTACAAAAATGTTCTCACTCAACGAATCTGTTAATCCTACACCAAAGTTTCAAAAAGATAGATTACCATTGCAACGAGCTGTACAATTACTAAAAAGGCATCGTGATATAATGTTTAAGGATTATAGTGATGAAGATAAGAAGCAAAAGCCAATTTCATGTATTATTACAACTTTGGCAGCAAAGTCATATGATGGTGAAGATAATATTGCAGATGCCTTATTAAATATTATCGATAATATGGAGAGTCATATTGCCAATAGATATGACTATGCGACAAATAGATATATAAAATGGATTTCAAATCCAGTAAATGAAGCAGAAAATTTTGCCGATAGATGGGCATTGTTAGGATCAAAAAGAGAAGATTTTTTCAATGATTGGATAAAACAATTAAAAACTGATTTTAAAATATTTCAATCATCTTTTAATCGGATCAATCTCTCCGAATCATTACAAAAGTCTTTTGGTAATGAACCGGTAACGAGAACATTTTCAGCTATTGGAAATAAGATGAGAATGTTAACAGAAGCTGGAAATAATAATATAGATCGTAAACTAGGATTAGTGGGTACCGCAACTACAGGTTTATCTTCTGTTTCCAAAGTGCAGTCGCACAATTTTTTTGGTAATGATCAAGAAGCCTAGTTTAAATATTATGCAACAATACGCTGCATTAAAAAGAGATTATAATTACGGGGACATTAAAATAATTGGTGACCGTCTAATTTGGGAAGGGAAATTAAAATCATCGCCAATTGGTGACGAATACCTAATTAAAATTTCATATAAGAAAAATGACGTTCCCAAAATATTTGTTTTACAACCTGAAAATTTAAAACTACCAGAAGGAAAGAACAGGCTGATGCATGTTTATGATCATGAAAAACAAAGATTGTGTCTCTACTATCCCGATGCAAAAGAGTGGACAAATAAAAAAACAATAGCTAGCACAATATTGCCTTGGGCAATTGAATGGTTATATCATTATGAAATATGGCTAATTACTGGTAACTGGACAGGTGGTGGAATTCATCCTAGCGATGAAAAAGACAAAAGTGAAATTAAATAATGATTTCTATGGTTTACTATTTTAATATCAAATAATTATAAAAAAGAGCATATGACCAATGTTGAAACTAAGTTCAAAATTCTATCTATCGATGGAGGGGGTATCCGAGGTATTTTTCCTGCGATGTTTTTAGCGAATTTTGAAACCGAGCTTAAAGCTAAGGGTGCTGAAAAATGGCAAGTGTATCAAAATTTCGATTTGATCTGCGGTACATCAACCGGTGGAATAATGGCTATTGCCTTAGCATTAGGAATTCCGGCAAAAGAGATTTATGATCTATATCTAAATAATGCTAATACTATTTTCGGTACTAAAAAAGGATTTTTAAAAAGATTCAAATATTCTGCTCACGATCGTTCTCAACTAGAAAAGCTGATCAGAGATAAATATAAAGAATATCATAATGGGCAAGATAGTGAAGACCCTTTATTAAAACACTGTAAAACCCATGTGGCTATTCCTATCTACGACTTAATGGAAGGCAGGCCATCCGTTTTAAAAAGCAAATATCACGATGCTTTTGTGAGAGATTACCATATACCTGCTTATCAAGCGGCTCTGGCAACCTCAGCTGCTCCAACATATTTTGATCCCTATTCTGCCGAATATACAGATTTGAATGGATTGAAAAAAACATTTAAAAATAAAGTAGATGGGGGTGTTTTTGCTAATAATCCAACACTAAATGGAATAATCGAAGCAAAAAAGGCTTTCAGTTTGGACTTATCAGATCTATCTGTGCTATCCATAGGTACCGGCCATCAACGTTTTTGTGATGCAGGATTGGATAAGAAGAAGCAACACAGAATAAAGTATGGGATTTATTATTGGATGCTAGAGGATGGAAAAAAAAGATTAATCGATCTTTTCATGCAGGGACAGTCTCAGCAGGTTCAAAATTTGATTAGTATCCTGAAAAATGGTATTGATAGACGAGAAGTTGATAATTTCAACTATATACGTATTGACACAGAACTTGATGAAACGTGCGGAATAGAGATGGACGAAACAGATGTAGGTAAGCTGGGCAAGCTTGCGGAAAAAGCTAGTATTGAATTTCAAAATAATGCGACTCAGGTTATTAATTTTTTTGGAAATGGCAATAAATATCTAAATAGTGTTTAGGCTTATAATGCACTCTATGGATCTTAATATGAAGTTTAATAGCACCAAATTTTTTTATGAGTTACATTAATAAGTCGTTCAAGAAATTAAAAGATGATCTTTTATCAAAAGGTATTTATGATGTCATCAAGTGGATATTTATATCTTTAATCTTACTTCTGCCATCAAGATGGATTCCATTATTTAAAGAATTAATCTATTACAAGATAAGTCTGTCAATTTATTGGTTATCGATTTTAATAATTATCTTAATTGGCTTTACAATTCTTGTAACTAATTATGTTTTTAGACAAAAAATTCAAGCTGTTGTCAGAGATAATTTTACTGATGATCTTACTGGACTAAAAAATCATAAAGCTCTAGCTGAATATTTAAATCAAAAGATTCTTGAGTCTAAGAAAAATAATGCGGCCCTGTCACTTATTTTATTGGACATAGATGATTTTAAAAGAGTAAATACCGAAGCTGGCTACAACATAGCAGATCAATTGCTTAAAAAGATTGGAGAATTACTCGGAAACGATAAGCGAGCAACTGATGAAACTTTCCGATATTTTCAAAGGGGAGATGAATTTCTAGTAGTAACAACTGAAACTAGTTTAAGCCAAGCTATTCAAGCTGCTGAAAGAAAAAGGATATTAATCTACAAAAGCTTGTTTTCTGTAGATGGTGATAATTTTAAACTAACCGTTAGTTGTGGGGTCACAGAATTAAAAAAAGAAGATGACTATAATTCATTTACAAATAGAGTAATTATGGCTTTAAACGAAGCAAAAAAGATCCCTAAAAAAAATAATACAAAGTCAATTTTATGATAATAACAAGATTAAATGTTATTAAATCAATTTAACAAGAAAGCATACTCCTTCTACAAAAACGACAAAACACTCCAGCTGTTGCGGCAATTACTATTAGTCTATTTTTTTTATCTGAACTATAATATGAAAGAAATCGATTTGTATTCTGAAGCAAAACCACGCTACTATCAGCTCATCCCCAACAAAAAAGATGGGCTGATCCTTCTTGCCCTGTATCAAAAATACCAAAAGCAAGAATTTACAGAAGAACAGATCATACAAGTGATTACCAAAGTGCTCAGTGATTTGGATGGGCCAAACCAAAGGGACGAAAACAACCGAAACAACAATATTATCCTGCGCCTGCAAGAATTTTTTTTATGGCGTGACAGGAAAAGAAAAGTATACGGATTTAAAAACTACGGAGATGAATTCTGCCAGAAAGTTTTTAAACGCCTCTCTGAAAGCTACCATCCAGCTAAAATAGAGAGGCTTTTCAAACACTTATTAGAAACCCTAAGAGCAAGTCTTGAAAAAAGTCCAACCGAACTGTTGATTTGGATGGACGATCATTTCAATATCAGAAGCACCGAACTGGCCCAGCAAATAGAAATACTCGATCAACAAGTAAGCGAGTCGGTAGACGATTTCCGATTTCAAATCAAACAGCCTCAAGCCAATATCATCCAAGTAATTGAAACCATCAGCACAGGATTAGACAACATCAAAAAGCACGTACATGAACTTACCACTGGATTTCAGATCACCTATGACATTGATGATCTACTGCAGGACATGCTTAAAGATACTGCTAACTTTGAACTTTTGGATAGTATCAACCTTGTACTGCAATACAACCAAAATGTACGTAATCATTTAGACCAGGTAAGCACCCGCATAGATAGAATAAAGCCCCGCATACGGGAATTTATCTTCGAATTTAACCAAAGAGAGCTTGACAGAAAAACAGATAAATTTCTTCATTATCTGCTGGATAATGCCTCCTATATCCGAGAGAACAACCAACAAAAAAGGTTGATTTTCCCCGATGAAATCGAATCTTTTAGCATCAGGGGTTTAGAGTCCGTACCCCGTTTTTATATCCTTACCGAAAGAGATTTTGCCAGAAAAGCTCCCATTCCTCCTGCTTTAAGATCAGTAGATGTTGAACAGACTAAGGAAATGATGGCTAAAAACATAGAAAAGCTCGAAATTAAAAAAAGAATACAATATTGGGCAACAGAAGCCCTGGACCAGATAGACAGGGAAGGGAAACTCGATTTTTCGCCCTTCTTTTTTAACATCCTCAACCACGAACATTACAACCTGAACATAGCTGTAAGAACAGCCCAAAGACTGGTAAAACAATGCAATAGCTGGCAATATGAAATCACGGTAGACCAAAACGAATATCACGACCCACACTATCTAAATCTTTCACTATGGAATATGACGATACTGAAAAAGACCTAAACGCTCGTTATGCGTTTATGCTTGACAAAACAGCTAAGAATACCTTCGCCAAGTTAGACTATCTCCTGAAATCAGGGATGCATATACAGCGCGATTTTCCAAAACCCGTTTCGCTTTACGCCTTTTTGGATAAACATTACCGAAGCCTGCAAGCCTACTATGACGATTTCTTTGAAATGCTTCTTAAAAAGGAAGGCGAAGGATGGAACACCTATTTCTATATCGATTTTCATGAAGGTTCGCGAGGCAAAATCCCCACCGACAACCAATACCGATCGTACCTCAAATCGGAATATATCCTTATAGGCCTTATTTTTTTCAAAATCTATAAACTCGACGGCAACATCGAGCTCGCTAAAATATCCGACTTCATCAACCTGCTCTATCAGGAATATGATGAACTCCTCAACAAGATACAACGTGTCGTATCATCCATTGAAATTGACGCAGGATCAGACATGAATGAAGAGAAACTAAAAAATCTGGTATATAAAGCCTTTTCCGAATTTGAACAGCTGGGCTGGATCGCCAGAGATACAAACGACAGTGACTACTTCACCTACCAACCCTCGTTTGAAAGACTAAGAAGAATTTATTATCCGCAGATAGAAACGATTGATGAAATCATAAAACGAAAAGAACATGGCTAAATTTCAACCCAAGATCTATAGTTTATCAACCCTCAACATCAGGCAGCACTTCAACTGCGACTACCGCTTTAATAACTTTCGTACCGATTTTAGTGGCGAAAGCGGAAGTGGCAAGAGCCTGATTGCCGACTTTATCCAACTGCTTTTAGTAGGTTCGCGTGTATTCAAATCCGGAACAGAAGGCGTAAGCAATAGAGATACAAGTGGCCTTGTACTCAAAAATAGTGGGAGCAAATACGGACGAGGCTATATTTTTATCAACATCGAAATACAACCCTGCAAATACATTACCTTGGGAGGCTACCTGGACACTACAAGTACCCAGATGCAATTTTTCATTATACAGGCCGGCTACGATTTCGACGAAACGCTCCTGCCCATGGATGAACCCATATTTTACAGAGATCTGCTGCTGGATGAACAAATAGAAACACTGGAAAATCTGGAAAAAAAATTTTCGGAAAAAGGTTTTCTTAAAGGAGTAAGCAATAAAAAATACCACTATCTCCTTTTTAACAACGGCATACTCGCTGTAGACCTTAGCCAAAACCATCAAAGCCTGAAAAGCTATGCAGCAATTATCCGGGCCTTCTCCAGAGGAAAAGGCTTCTTTACCGATTCAGATGTTCTCAAAACATTCTTATTTGGAGACAGCGACCACAAACAGCTTGTTGATAAATATCGAGAAGAAGTACAAAATATTAATGTAGACCAGCAGCAACACCACCGCCTACTGGACGAAATAGCTACCATAAGAAGTAAGGAACAAAAAATAGAGAATGTGCTGCGTGATTTCAACACTTGCAGTCAATTGAAAAAGCAATTCAGTTTGGAAAACGTCAGTTTCTGGTATCGAGAAACCGAGATTATTGGTGCAAAACTTGCGCAATCTATACAAGACTATCAAACTACCCGGATCAAAAGGCTCCTGAGCCAAAAAAAATTGGCTAATGTTAAACTATCCGACATTAAAAACCACCATCAAATCCTTTCCCAATTAAAAAACAATAACAAAAATACAGAGCAGGAAAAAGAAAAATTTGAAAGAGAATGGCAACAAGCCAAAAAACTGCTGAATGAAAGCACCAAATACAAAGACAGCATAGATAAAGTAAACAGCTGGCTTTCCGAAGACCGACAAGATGCAGATGCTATCAGGCGATGGCATAAGGCTGAACGCTCCAAAATAACAGACGCAGAAAACCTAAAAGCATTCGAAAAATTTCTTATAGAAAACAAACTGCAGCAGCAATTTGAACAATCTGACTGGTACAATGACTATGCAACCGCAGGAAAATTGACTTTGCAAGAATTTAAGAACTTTGAAGAAGCCATCAGCAAGCTGGACACCCAACTTATTTTTTCAGATTTGGACAATCCTGCTTCACTAGCCCACTGGGCAATAGAACAGCTCGATTTACCGCTTACGCTTGAGCAAGAAAGCCTGCTTATCCATTTTCAACCCCTGTCGCGAACGGCGCCGAATCCGCCTACAGAACGCTACCTCCCCTTTCCTGAAAGACTTTTTAAAGAACCGCTTACTTTCAAAGCAAGCAACAATGGATTCTGGTTGGAATTAAATGGTATTCACGAGTTTATAACCTATGTACGCACACAACATCTGAACGTACCTGCTGACCAGATCAAACTGGGTGTAGAACCAAATGAAGACCTTAAGCAACAACTTCAACAACTAAAAGAACAACAACAAAACCTACAAAATCTAAATGAAAAACTAGGAAGCTACCCTGCATTAGAAAAAGCAATTTCGCTTTACAAAACCAGTGAGAAGGAACTATTTACCAAAATTGATGAAATTGCAGAACTTACCCCTACAGAGCTGGAAAGACAACTGTCCATTTTTCAAGACGCCGAACAACATCTGGAAACTTATAAAAGTCGTCATGAAGCGCATGATATGGCCTTTGCTAAGTTTAGCTACAGCAGGCAGCAGAATAAGGATAATCAAACAAAAATTGATGAGGTTGAAAGATATATGACCAAACAATATGGTTCAACAGACTTTGACCAGCTAGCTGAGACAGAAGAAACCCAGTTTCGAGATTTTGAAACAGATTTAGAAAATCTCATCACAGCCGAAGGAATAGCACTTACAAAAATTCATAAAATCGAGGATGATTTGTTTAAAACCAATCCGCCTATTAATAGGCTGTACGAAATGCATAATGCTATTGATACAGAAAACGCAAGAGCTAAAACACGATTTGAACAATACCAAACAAGCCACAATACCGGTATTTTAAAACTCGATGAAGCAAAGATAAAATTTGCAGCAGAACACCATCGTGATTTTATTGCCGGGCAGGATTTTATAAAAATAGAACAACCGCCAACAGAAACACCAAGTACGGATGCTTATAGCAAGTTCAAAGCTACCTATGACGCTGCTTCTGATGAGATAGAAGACAAGACCATTTTAAAGGACTATTCAGTTGGTGTGCTAGCCAACAAACTATTACCAACCGTTTTCCCTACGCAACAAATACAGGAAGAACTTATTGGGGAACAGATAGAAAAGAGGCTTACGGAACTCACAAACGATTTGCAACGTATCGGCTCCAGAAAAATAGAAATTCTACACAATATTTTTCAAGAATTAATTACGGTTTACAACGGATATCTGACTAAGGTCCAGAAAATAAGCGACTACCTGTCAAAAAATAAAATTACAGGAGCCAATTATGCGACACTGCAACATGCACCAGCTACTGGATATCCAGACGACTGGATGAAAGTTTTCAGAAAACGCCTAACGAACGAACTGCAAGAGACAGGCCTATTTGCAACAAACAACAAACAAGACATTGATGATATCATGATTAGTGTATTCCGTGAAGCAAACGGAAGAAGAGAAGCCACCGTAAACGACCTGCTCAACCCACGCTCCTATTTTGAACTACTTTTTGAAATCAAGCAAGACGGGCAAAAAAACTCAGGAAGCAATGGACAAACTTATACCGCCAATGCACTGCTCTGCCTTGCCAGACTATCGCTCATTGAAGATGAAGACCGCACGGGAATACGGATTATGCCAATCGATGAAGCAGAAGGTTTGGGAAGTAACTACGAAATGTTACATAAACTAGCAAAAAAGGAACAGTACCAAATCGTTACCATGTCAATCGAAACTGCAGGTGATATTAATGAAAAAGGACAATATATCTACATCATGCACGATAATAAAGATGCTAATGGCTCGAGCTATGTGCCGCCATTAGGGATTTTTCATAGAGGACAATTAACACAAAACATCAATGAAATCTTTGAAGAAATTACAGAGTAAGGATTTTACATGGCCTGTATTAAAAGCGTTGAATGATCTGTATGAAAAAAAGAAAACAACAGCAAAAATTCAGCAGATAGATTATATCCGTTACTTAATGACACAAACAGAACTTATTGCTCAAAAGAAAGGCAATAGTAATGTTTTGGTTGCAGGCGATGGCTATGAAGAGTATTACGAAGATAATTTTCAACCGGCTTATCACTATTATTATAATTTTCTTAATCAAGTGGGTATTAGACCAGACGGAGGTAAAAACTTCACCGAGGAAGATATCCGTACGCTGATGGTCATTTACGAAAGTAGAGATGAACTCAGAGGTAATCTTACTAACATAGAGGACTTTTCAGGTAAGATTTTCGACTATGCGGGTTCAAAATATTTGAAATTTAGGAGTAGCGTTCGCAATGCAGTATTGAAAATCCTGGAAATAGATGAATTTCCACAAACATCAAAAGATTTGCAATACAGATTGGTTGTCGATTATCCTAATCCCAAAGCCATCATACTCTGTGAAAATAAATCCTTCCTCAAGCAGCCCTGGAATGCTAAAGAATTTGAAGTTAAACTATGGCATGTTGGCGGAAATAACATCGCAATTTTGGAAGATATTGATGAAATAGAACTTGTATATCCTATCTATTACAGTTGCGACTGGGATTTTCATGGATTGAAAATATTTCAAGGAATTAAAAGCAAACTAAATAGCCGTGGCGTTGACATCAAACTTTTAACTCCGCCAACACCACATCAATATCTTCCTTCGGATTCTTTTATGCATAAAAGCAGATGGAATTATAAAGTTCCTTTCTCAGGCCTTAACAGAGAGGTGTTTTCTCATAACGAAAACGAATTGATCATAAAACTTATCAAAGAGGATTTATGGATTGAAGAGGAGTCAATCGTTTTTAGAGATATGTTGTATTATAATTCAGTTTAGACGAAGTGCATGATTATCTAACGGACTTATAGATTGCTTAAGGTATAATGCTATTAACGACTTTTCGATTAAAGGATTACTAATAACGCATAAACCTATGCCTGTACCATTGTCAAAGAAAATCAAAGTTTCAGTTATAGATATTGAAACTTGATTAATAAACTAACAGCCTTTTACGATAAAAAGCGTGAGCTTATTGATTCTTACATTCTATAGCACAATCAAAAGAATATTTACAGCCTTTAAGCAGAGATTAAAATTTATAACTGGAAAGTTATTTGAACCCAACATAAAATTACTAATCACAATGGTATTTAATACAATCGCAAACTTTATGATCCCATTAATCACCAATAAAAGCATAGCTTATGAAAATAAAGAATATTCAGGAATATCGTAGTTTTTATAAAAACGAAGTACGTCGTTTAAGATTAGAAGATCGTAATGAAAACTTTATCGGTAACTTTTTAAGTACGTCAGATTCTAATGAAGTAGAATTTGGCTGGTTTGAAATATACCATGGTGACAAGGAAGGGTACGGAAGAGCCGAAGCCGGAATTGAAAATTTCCTACAAAGTTTCCTGGATATGGCCAAGGACGGTCAGGCTGTATATGAATTTTTGCAAAATGCAGTGGATGCAGGAAGTACACATTATGCAATGGTTTGGGGAGAAGATGAGTTAGACGGGAACCATTATGTGCTTGTTGCTAATAATGGTAAAATGTTTAATCTGGATAGCGTTCGTTCTATTCTTAATGTAGGTTCATCTACCAAAAGTAATGATAGTCAGACTATAGGTAAATTTGGTATTGGTTTTAAGCTCGCACACCGTTTAGTGGGTAAAGATAATGGGTTGCAGGAATTAATTAACGAACAATCTGGGCCAATCCTTTTTAGCTGGAAGAATTATGAAATTGAACAACTGGCCAATGAAGAAGCAGTTGAACCAGAACCATTCATTTATAATGCTAAAGCCAACCGCAATTTTGAAATAATAGACCACCATCCCTGGTTGTTTAAAATTCTTATTACCTGTTTCCCCTGCCTTCCTGAGAACAGGCTTGTTGAAGAACTACCAAAGATGGCAGACGGTCAACCAGCTAAAGGTAATCCATTCAGTGATGAGGAATACCATGTTCTTTCTCGTTGGGTTAAAAAATACCAGCATATTTTAAATAAGGACAATTATAATGAGGGAGCCTTATTCTTTATTAAACTAGGTAAGGGCAAAGAAGAAGAGCTGGCAGAAGTAAATCTAAAAGAAGGTGTAAAATTTTCTTTAGCTATTTTAAAGGAAACTGCAACCGATGAAGAACAAAAAGAAAAGTTGTTACATACAGTCCAATTAAATGACAATGAGCCTATAACATATCCTGAACTTCAATATATAAAACTAAATATTTCAAAAGAAAAGGATAATGACACCTATGCTTATATCAGGTTTGGAATAGAGCGGTATAAAGATTTGAGCAACGAACAACAACGAAAAATGACAGACGAGGCTGACATTGAAGCACTGTTCGGATTTAGAAAACATTATGAAATTGGTGAGTATTTTAAAGGAGCTCCAAATCTATATTTATATTTTCCCTTATCGGAAGAGGTTCATAATTTCAATTATATACTTCACTCCAATGCTTTTTATAAAGGCAGTTCAAGAACCTTTTTACATAAAGGCAATACTAAGGAAGATGGTATTAACGAACGCCTGCTAAAGGTTCTCGTTAACAAAATAGATGAGCAACTAAAAGAGCTTTCTCAATCCGAAAATCCAGATGACAAATCGTTGTTTCTGCATTTTTATGCATCGTTATTAACATCAGGGAAAAGCAACAGTCAACCTAGGCTATGGATTGAAACACCATACATAGCCCCGGTAAATGATCGATTAAAACAGTATATTCCTATATGCAACAATATTATTGATAATAACTATAAAACTGTTTCTGACAATCATGTTGTGTTTATTAAGAAAACAGAAATTGATATTGATCCAGATGTTTGGGGATTACAAGACGTAAATTGGTTTTATTGGAATGAGGAAAGTGTAAACATCATCTTAAAAGGAATTGAGAAACTGGGAATTAAAAACTACACCATTTTTGATTTACTCGAAATCGTAGGGATTGAAGACCAAATAAATAATTGGCTAGGTGGAAATGAGGATAGAATAAAACTTGTATTAAGCGAGCTGTCGTCAATTACACCGGATAAAGCTTTAATTGACGGTATAAAACCACAGTTAGTACGATTAAAACTATTAAGATTTTCGAATGGTGAATTACTTTCTATTTCTGAATTTTTAGAAAAAGAACGCAATGGTTATTTTCTCTTACATAACACATTAGGTACTATAAAGGATATTTTACAGAAGGTTGGTTTGATCACAACAGAATTGGATTTGAAAGAATTCGAATTCGTTGAAAAATACAGAACGTTTTTATTACAATCTTCCAAGCATAGTGGATACACTGAGCTTACTAAGTTATTCAGCCAGTCGGTAGAAGATCAAAAATTGACAAAAATCCGTAAAGACGAAAAATTAAAAATATTTAATGCCTTTAGAACCTTTAATACTGATAATGTAAATGAACGGATAAGGGAACTTAAATTGTTTGAGAATAATTTAGGGAAACCCATTGTCTTTAAATCGTTATTATCACCCCAGCCTGGTAATTGGCTCAACCTTTTCGCCATTTCTAGTAAGGAATATGATGAACAGGTTAAAGCATATCTATTGGATGACAGGAAGTTTATATATGAACAAATTGTCTACCCCTATTGGGAAGATATATTAAACTTGATAGGGAATAATCGCAAAGAGGTTACCAGTATATTTGAAGATATTATCTCGCTATTTAACGAAAGTAGTTGGTCAGAAAAACAACAGCATTCATTGTCGAACCAGGACCTGATCCTGTTTAAAGGGCATGTAGTCAAATCTGATAATATTTTCTATAAAAGCATTCTCGCAACATTATCTGAGGAGTCCTTTTCAAAGGTGCAAGATATTGCATTCAAAATTTACGGACTTCAGATACCAGACAGTATTCTCATAAAGCATTTGGATAATACACCACTTTCTTATTCTAGTATTTTAGCAAATTTATCCATTGACGTTGAAAATATATCAATTAACGACGTTAATGATTTATTGCTTTTCTGTATTGTTTGTGATATAGATTTTTTCGAGCACAATACGATATCGTATGATGGAACCAGCTATTCGATTAACTATGGATCAAAATTAAAACAGTATTATGCTTCGGATAGGCGTATCGTAGATTATATAGGAAGGTATCATTCGGAAGAGTTTATATTAATTCCTACCATCATCCAAGTTAAAGCTGGGGCAATCAAAATGTCAGGTACTGTCTTGATAGAACGATTAGTTGACCTGTTTTCGGAAGAAACAATGGAGCAAGAACTGGATTTAATTGAACTAGTATTGAATGAACGAAAGGAAGATAAAAAGCAACTATTAAATTCTTTGACCTATTTGAGATTAGATGCGCTTTGGAAGGACGAACACCAGAACGAATTGTATTTAAAACTCATAGATGCTGTTATTGAAGATACCTTGGAAACTGACATTTTTCAAGCCTTACAACAAAAACTAATAATATACAATGGTGAACAGGAAGTTAATGTTGGAGAAATAGAAAGTGCGCAAGATGCCATAGAAGTCAAAAGAGGCGATAAGGTCATTTATCTTTCTCAATCTCAAATCTTAGATCTGGAAAATTCACAGATTATAAATCTTGTTCAACATTTTCACGATGAAGCATTAAATAGAAGTTTAATTAGCTCTACTAAAGCACATAAATTATTTAAGATTTCAAGCGTTGGCATTACTAACGATCTGATTAATCGATTTGAAAACGTTCTCAAATCATTAAACTTGCTGAAGGACGCATTACCAATTACCAACTCTCATCAGCTAGCTTTTGTATTACTGTCTAATAAGTATGCTTCTTCTGATTTGAAAAAGTTCGCAGTAAAATGCCATGATAACAAATGGTATTTTCTGAAGGGGCAAAGAGTTATATTTTCTACGGAAAATGAAGCGCATATACATGAAACCCATCTATTAAATGCACAATACGTCGATTTACAATCTGTATTTTCCTTAGGAGATTTTGAAGTATTCAACTATAGCGAAAATGAAGATGATATTATAGCTTCCAAATTTTTGTTTTTTAAAGGAATAGATCCTGAGATTTTAAGTCCAGATAGCAAGCTTTTAGATAAGTTGAACTATCTGTATGATGGTTGGAAAGGAATATCCTCTGCAACAAGAGATTATAAAAAAGATGCCGAATGGAAAGGTATCCTGGGTATAAATCCATCGCACTATGTATTGAATGGAAAACACATTGAAAGTGAAATATTACCCGATGATTTTTTAAAATGGTGCAAGGATGAAAAATCGAAGCAAGAATTTTTAAGAAGCATTGGAGTTTTTGTAAAAGACAGATTTCTCGAACCGCTACGAAACTATCTTTTGAAAGACACAGAAACGTTTCCAGAGGAAGTTGACCCACTAAAATTTAATGATACTATCTTACTCAATACACTTAAAGGACTATGTGGTAATTTTAACTCTTTGAATAATCAACCAATAATATATGATATTGGTAAAGATAATTTTAGAATTTTGATGCTTGAGCGTATTATAACGCACCTAACTGAAAGCGATGTTGAATGTCCTTTGCTGGTACATAATGATAGTATTTCATTTAAAGTTATAAACTTTTCCGATACCAAAATTTGGCAGATAGAAGATGAGCTTCATTCAAAGCTGAAACAAAACGATCAGAATAATTTGAATCACGTTTATTCTAGCTACTACATCATTAAATCAGAATTACTGTCCATACAGAAGCTTAATGACCTAACCGATCAATTTAAGTTTAACCGAGAATTTACTCCAACAAATACAGAGGAACATGATGAGCCCTTTTACCATAATTGGAGCAAACATCATAAGATTATACTTATAAAGCAGGATGAATTAAAATTTAAACTTTTTGATTCGGATGAAGGGAAAGGAATACGCATTGGAACAATTGCAGATGGTAATTTTCATATTGTAGACGATGGTGAACTGACAACAATTTTTTATCCTAAGAGTATTTACTTGGAAGGGTTAAAATCAGCATTAGAAGAATCAGAAAGTTCAATAACTGCCTTAATTGAGGATCTGATTTCCAGAAGAGATGCAATGCTGGCGAGTATTTACAATGCCTATAATGCTGCGAATATAGATGATGTAAATAGCGAACACCTACAAGCATTACAAGACGCTTTTAAAGCACAGAACTTAAAGCAAGAGCGTAACAATTTAATAGATAACATAAGACAAAATGCAAAATATTCCTACGATTGGTTTATCTCTTATTTAGATTACCTACTTACTTTTAGTAATAATACGTCAGATAACGATAAACAGAAAACCATCCGTTTCGAATCCATAAAACGTCAGATCGTAAATCATCTGATCTCGGGTAAATACTTTCTGTTGAGTGGTGCGAGTTCTTATGTCAGTGACTCCATAGAGGAAGCCAGTGACTTTTCATTGTCAATTACAATGAATAATTACAAAAGAGTAGACGTAATAGTAGAAGGGGCTCAAAAGCAAGGTCAGGATCTGTTGATTTTCTGTCCAAAAGGCATTCCTAATGATATAACAGAAAACCTGGATGCTGTTTTTCAGGCTGAAATAACATTTGTTCCTCAAATTGATTTATTAAAAGAGCTAAGAAGTGCATTCGCAAATGAGAATAATTTAGAAAGGTGGGACCAAATAAGCGAAAGCTTGCCTTCGCTACATTTTATCTATGGTCCTCCTGGAACAGGAAAAACTACCACCCTTTGTGAAAGAATAATAGATATAAAAGAAGAAAATTCAAAAACTAAAATACTCTTTTTGACTCCCACCAACAAAGCAGCTGATGTTCTATCTAAGAAACTTCTGATGCCATCTAACGATCCAAATGATAAAGTAGGTAAAAGGTTGAAAAAATTGATTGAGAACAATGGAAATTTAACCATTACACGCATCGGAAGACCTACTGATCCCGAATTAGAAGATTTGGATACCGAAGTTTATCAATCTTCTGTGAATGATTCTGTCCTTAGATCATCAGACGTTCTCGCAATGACGATTCATCGTTTGCCTTATACCACAGTATTTACGGAGGAGTTAAACAATGAGATTATATTATTCAAACTCGAAGAGCATTGGGATTACGTGATATTTGATGAGGCCTCAATGATAAATCTACCGTATTTGGTATTTGCGACAATGGCAATATCCAGGTTCAGCCCTAACGTAAAATTCATTATAGCCGGAGACCCTAAACAAATTCCTCCTGTAGTTGATGTAAATGATAAAGAACTTGAGGAATTGGATATTCAGGATGAAAATGTTTATTCAATGATGAACATTAGAAGTTTTAATAAAGATAAGCAATCATTGAGAAACGGTGATTCTATTCAAAATTTGAATATGCAATATAGAAGCATCGGTAAAATTGGTAAGTTATTCAGTGAATTATCGTATGGAGGTTTATTGCAACACTATAGAGAAAAAACAGAAAATAAACCTAAGGACTTGCCTTCTGGACTTCAAAAATTGATTAGCAATAATGTGCTATTTATTGATATTCCATTAAATAACGAAGATTCCGTTTATAAGATTAGACAACTATTCTATAGCTCATATCATATCTATAGCGCTATCTTGGTAAGTGAAATCATTAAATTTTTTGATGCTGCACTCAGTGAAGATGATTCATGGTCACTTGGGCTTATAGCTCCCTATAAAGCTCAAGCGGTAATGATGAATAAACTTATCGCCTCTTTTGGTATCTCAGAAAAAATAAAAATCTATGCAGATACCGTGCATGGTTTTCAGGGGGATGAGTGTGACTTGGTTTTCTTTATTTCCAATCCAAATAATTATTATTACACAGGCCATCCAAAAAGTTTATTATCAAAGGAATATATCTACAACGTAGCTATTAGCCGTGCTAAAGACTATCTAGTTGTATTACACCCTTTTTCCGAAATATCTAACAATACATTCATTAATAGAATTAAAAACAGCTATCGAAATAACTATGAAATCCCACTTATAAAAAAGGCTTCTGAGATTGAAAGTATTCTTTTTAAAGAAGATGACTTTATATATAATAATAGTTATATAACTGGCCATGATACCATTAATGTTTTTGGACAATTAGAAAAGAAATATTTTATAAAAGCTAATCCAAGCGCAGTTGACATTCAACTGAGAAAATTGTCAGGCGAAGATCACAATTAAACAACCTACACGAGTATATTAAAGGTTGTTATGCATTTATCTCTCGGAACAAATAATAGATGGAACAGTTAATTAGAAATACGGTTATGAAATCCCCTTATTATAAAAATTGGAAAATTCCAATAGATAAGTAGATTCTGTATCACAACTAAAATATATCTTTAAAACTATTATTAAGGGAATTAAATCTTAGTAAATCTTGTATAAAAATGTTCGAAGATAGTCCTGTTTGGATCACAAAAAAGCTTCTTTAAAAAGAAGCTTTTTTTGTTTTTATATTTCATCCTTTGAATTGTTCGTAATAAGTACTAAACAGATCTGCTTCAAATCAGTAAATCCGATCAGTATATAACCTAATAGTTTTTTAAAACCCGTTAGATTTTGTTGCGCAAATTTTATTTCACATCATCTTTAAAGATAAATCAGGCAATATTTCTTGGTTTCGTTAACATTTTGGATTGAATAAAAATCTGATTTTAATTCCCAGATATTAACTTCCCCGATACGTAGAATAGCCGTATGCTGAAAGTGTGATAGGAACATGGTAATGGTTCTGGTCTTTTATCTCAAAAACAACTTCGATGAACGGATAAAAGCTTTCGATCCTGTCTTTCTTGAAATAATCGTTCGTATAATAGATTAATTTAAAAATACCCGTATTGGCATTTCCTTTTTCTGCTGGCAGGAAATCCGGGATTCTGCCGTTTGAATCTGTCTTCTTTTCGTCTACAAAAGTCCAGAGCTTCGACTCTGCATTGTACTTTTCCAGTTTTATGCTGATGCCTGCCGCAGGCATACCCCTGGATACATCCAGGATATGTGTTGACAGTTGAAAAGTGTGTTTCTGTGCAGAAAAGCCTGTTGACAGAAGCATGAAGAGAAGAGTAACAATAACTGATTTCATTGATATTTCGATTTTTAAATTTTAAACTATTCTAAGTCCATTATCCGATTTTTTCGCTGTTTGAAGGACGAATTAAGGATCTCCGGGCATTGAAAATTAATAACCTTAACTTTGAAAATACTATTCCAAAAAATTACATTCAAAAAATATACCCAGTAAAAATTCAGTAAAAAACCATCACGATTTTCTTCGTAGTGTTTTCCGGCTTAAAGAAAATTGATTAACTTAACGGTAGAATAAAGACTAAAAAATTAAACTATGGTAAAGAGGTTTCAGATTTTAAATATCATTGTCCTGCTGGCGACAATCGGCATCAATTACCTTTCAAATACCGGATTGCTCAACAATGAAACGATGGCAAGCATTTCTGCAAAATACCAGAATCTGTTTACTCCTGCCGGATATGCTTTTTCCATTTGGGGTCTTATCTATCTCGGTCTGTTGGGGTTTGTCATTTATTACGGTCCATTCGCCAAAAATACGGAAGCCAAAGAAAAAACGATTTTAAATACCGGATGGTGGTTTGTTATTTCATGTATCGCCAATAGCCTGTGGATTTTTACCTGGCTGTATGAATATACATTGCTGACAATTCCGATTATGATGCTGCTGTTTGTTTCCCTGCTGAAAATTATACGGAATAACCGCGGCCTGATCGAATCCCGGGATTTCAAAACAACGGTTTTCCTTCGCTTGCCCTTTTACATTTATTCAGGATGGATTTCTGTTGCATTAATTGCAGATGCAGCCGCCTATTTAAAAAAGATACAGTGGTCAGGATTCGGAATTCCGGAAACCGGATGGACGGTCCTGATGTTCATTATAGCTGCCGTAATTCACCTTTATATGGTCTGGAAACAGAACATGAGCACATTTGCCCTGGTCGCCGTTTGGGCCTTGATCGCTATTGCGGTTGCCAATCAATATTCCAATCAGGCGGTTTATATTTCGGCCATCGTGACGGCTTTATTTGTTTTTGTCAATATCGTTTTTAAACTGTCAAGGAAAAAAGGTATGCTGTAAATGGATGAGTTTTACAATTCATCCGGTATGCTAAATAAAAATCTAAATTTTATTCATTGATGTTAACTCACTTTACAAACCAACACATAGCCAGCCTGGAGAAAAGAGCTAAAACAGCACTGGTCAATTCTCTGAGCGGTTTTAAAAGCCTCAATCTGATCGGAACCGCAAATGCCTCAGGACAAACCAATCTGGCCTTATTTAATTCGGTGATGCACATTGGGGCCGATCCGGCTTTAATGGGCATTATTTCCCGTCCGGATTCCGTGGAACGGCATACGCTGGAAAACATAAAAGAAACCGGCTTTTATACCATCAATCATGTTAACACAGACATTTTTGAAAAAGCGCATCAGACATCAGCCCGCTATGCGAGGGAACAGTCGGAATTTGATGCTGCCGGATTGGAGGCAGAGTATAAAAGTGATTTTTCAGCACCCTTTGTTAAAGAATCGTTTGTCCAAATAGGCTTAAGCTTAAAAGAAATTGTCCCGGTTCAGGTCAACAGCACCCTGTTGGTGGTCGGCGAAATCACGGATCTGTATTTCCCCGGTGAAATCTGGGATGCCGATCAGGGTATTTTTGATTTTGAAAAGGCCGGTACCGTTGCCGGTTCTTCCCTTGACGGGTATCATGAGACCCGGCTGATCAAAAGGCTGAAGTATGCCAAACCTTAAAACACATACAATTCAATTCAGATTAATAATTTACAAACCGGAATAAGGGTATGTTACATTTAAGACAGCGTGATTAAGGTATCTGAAAGAATTTTCAGATACAAAATTCTGGCAAAAGAAGAAGAAAATGTATCTTTGGTTTTAGCAAAAATAAAAAACAATAACGGTTTCGGATGTTGAATCCTTTTAGGAAAACCGGTAGAAAAAGAAATCTGTTTCGTTACACAAAAAGATTTTTAATTTTAAAAATAAATGTAAGTTATTATGAAAAAACTATTAACCTCTGCCGTGATTTTGGCCGGCGTTTCTTTCGCAACAGCACAAACCATTGAGTCGGGTAGCCGCAATACCGCAGGTTACATCAAATCAGACGGCACCATTGAAAACAGCAGTCATTCCACGGTTGGCTATATCAAAAGTGACGGAACTATTGAAGACAAGAGCCACAGCACTATTGGCCGTGTAAAAAGCGACGGGACGATAGAAAACAGAAGCGGATCCACTGTAGGATACGTTAAAAGCGACGGAACCGTAGAAAACAGCAGCCATTCTACCATCGGGTATATCAAAGACAACGGAACCGTAGAAAACGGCAGTCACAGTACATTAGGCTATGCAAGCGGTATAAAGAAATCCTGGGCTGCGGTGGCGTTTTTCTTTTTTAAGCTGTAATAGGAATTAACATTTTTATAAAGGAAATTATTTCACTTTTTACTTTCCCTAAATTCCATTACTGCATATACGATGTAATGTAATGCTTTCCACCAAAAGCAGATACTGCTGGAAATTAATCTTTAGTTTGCATAGAATTGCGTTATAATATAGAGGTCATGTTTGAGAATTCCTTTTAGTTTTATCTATTATTGAGTATATAGACAGAAAAATTTAAGTTGTTTTTTCTGTTTTTTCAAAATAAATATAATAAAGAGCAGGAAACCATTGGTTTTTTGCTTTTACTCTTAAAAATTATTTTCCACTTCCGCCGCTTTCAGCATCAGATAATGCAGGTCCGTATTTTTCATAAATGGTTTCAGCTGGTCGCTTCCGGGGCCGTACATTGCCAGCTCTACATAATCACCACTATGATCCATACTGATCCAGCCTACATTGTTACGTTTTTTTTGAAATTCTGAGTAGATTTTATAAGGTAGTTTTTTATAATTGTAAAGTCCTTCTTCTTCTTTTTCCAATCCTTTGTAGAAGTTCAGAAGGTGGTTGGCTTCTTCATCGGACAGCGAAAACTGGTTGTTTTCAAAAACCCAGTCTTTTAGCTGTTGTGTATTGAAATCGTTGTGAATGTTATTCAGCAGATACTCGTTTGTAAATTTATAATTGGCTATGCTGTTGAAGTTTTGGGTGGCACTGTTTCCGTAAATTGTTCCGGGATTGGCATTGCCGTGGTCTGTGGTAATGATGACGAGTGTATTACCGTCTTTTTCTGCGAAATCTATCACGGCTTTTATAGCTTCGTCAAAGGCCATCTGGTCGTGGATGAGCGCCGCAATGTCATTGGCGTGTGCGGACCAGTCTACTTTTCCGCCTTCTACCTGAAGCACAAAACCTTCCTTATGGTCTTTCATCTGGTCTATAGCGGCCTTTGTCATTTCGGCAAGTGTCGGTGTATTTTGCAATTCCGGCGTATTGCTTCTGTCGATGGAATAAGGAAGTGCACCAGTAGTGAAGATGCCCAAAACAGGTTTCGTTTTATCAATATTTTTAAGGTCAGATCGGTTTTTCAGGATTTGATAACCTTTTGCTTTGTAAGTAGAGTATACATCTTTTTTATCCTTTCTTTTGTTCGCGTTGAAGAACTCATCACCGCCACCCATCATCACATCAAAACCAAATTGTGCGTACATCTCGGCAATTTCCGGTTCGGCACTTCTTTTTTCTGAATTGATACAAAATCCTGCCGGTGTAGCATGCGTAATGGTTACTGAGGTTACGCAGCCTGCTTTCTTTCCTTTTTTCTTGAATTTTTGCCAGATCGGAAGATGCTGCTCGCCATTTGGGCCGACATTTAATGAACCGTTATTAACGCGGAATCCACCCCCGAAAGATGAACTTGCCGCAGCGGAGTCGGTTACGATGGAACTGGCGGAAGCAGTGTCCATCAATGCACGTGAAGCTTTATTTTCCAGATAGAGGTTCATCCAGTTGGTTTCTCGGCCCAAGATATTCTTAGAATAAAGATTGGCCATAGAAAGTGTTCCGTTGCTCATTCCGTCACTGATCATAAAGATGATGTTTTTAGCTTTCTTTCCTCCGGAATTTAATTTTTTTTCCGGATTTCCGGCAAATAAATCAAATGGGCTTATGGCCAATGCGCCGGTTAGAAGAGCGGTACCGCCCAGAAATTTGCGTCTGTTCATTGCTGGTATTTTGGTGTGAATTTAGAATTATTATTTCTCAATCAAATGAATGGAATATTAAAACAAATCTTAAATTTTATTAAAAAAAATTGACTTATCCCTTTAGCCAATATCCGGAATTAACCATTAATAGAGGTTTCTTGTATGTTGGCCTTCGATAGTTTTCTTTAATTTAAAATAAGAGCTCGGTATAAGTTAATGCAAAAATATAAATGGAAATAGGCTTTAACTTAACACAACCGATAACGATCGATATGCGGATTATTAGCAATTTATATGTTTTATTACATCGAACATTATAATACCGAAGAACGATTTAAATATTCTTGGGAAATGGATCGTCAAACGATATTTTCTGGTCAAACATATATTTTTCGTTATCCTTCAAAAGACAATTTTCCAGGTCCAGAATCATTTGTTCTCTGTCCAGATCCTGACCGATAAAGACCATCTCGTTGGTTCTGTCACCCCAGGTTTTGTCCCATTTTGATTCTATAAAATCCTGATTTTCTGCAAAAGAGGCATACATTGCACGCTGACTCATCGGCATGCTGCACCACCAGACTCCGGCTTTTTCCAAACGGAAAGACCCGCCGGCCTGTGAAAAATTGAGAGCGTCACCGGGTCTGGAAGCCAGCCAAAACAAGCCTTTGGCACGGATAACGCCAGCAGGATATTTATGATTCAGATAATTCCAGAATCGCATCGGATGGAATGGTTTTTTATGCCGGAAAACAAATGAACCAATCCCGTATTCCTCGGTTTCCGGGGTATGATGATCGTTCTGTAGTTCCTTCTGCCAGCCTGCGGATACCTGCGCCGTTCCAAAATCAAAAAGGCCGGTATTCAGGATTTCTTCGGGATTTACTTTTCCAAACTCCGATCTGATGAATTTTGCATCCGGATTAAGTTTTTTAATCGCAGCTTTCAGGAAATCCACGGATTTTTCCGTTACCAGATCGGTTTTGTTGAGAATGATAACATTAGCAAATTCCACCTGGTCGGTCAGGAGATTCACGATGGTTCTGTGATCGCCCTCAATGTCCGTAAGATCCCGGTCTGTCAGCAATTCATTGGAGCCGAAATCCTTGAAAAAATTGAGAGAATCTACAACAGTTACCATGGTATCAATATAGCTGAAACGTGAAAGGTCGATACCGCTTTCTTCATCCACATAGGAAAAAGTCTGTGCGATCGGCACGGGTTCTGCAATTCCGGTTCCTTCTATGAGAAGATAATCAAACCTGTTTTCTTCGGCAAGACGCTCTACTTCGATTAAGAGGTCATCTCTGAGTGTACAGCAGATGCAGCCGTTGCTCATTTCCACCAGTTTTTCTTCGGTACGGGATAATGAATTCTGATCCTTAACCAGTTTTGCATCGATATTAACCTCACTCATATCGTTCACAATAACGGCAACTTTCAGATGGTCTTTGTTGTGAAGAATGTGATTCAGCAATGTGGTTTTACCGGCGCCTAAAAAACCGCTCAGAACGGTAACAGGAATTCTTTTTTGCATTTTTAAGAATGGATTTTTGAATAGATTATGGATAAAAGGATTGCATTCCGTTGTTTGTTAAATATGAACAGAGCCAACTATTAATTATCATTAATGCTTGTGATTTTTAAAATTAATAAGATGGGCGATGATCAATCCGGCAGCCCCCGGATAAATCAGTTCGAAGTGGATGTGAAAGATAAAATCCAATCCGACAGAAATAGCAATCAGCGCAATGGAAGACCAAAAGAGTACTTTCAGCCAGGTTGTATCGATTTTTTTTGTAATTCGGAAAACCATGATTGTCCCAATGATCAGAAATGCTAGATCAATAAATGGATTATGCGAGATTCCAAGTGGGATAATCATTATTAAAGGGAATAAAATACAGTGAATCAGACATAAAACCGCTGCCGAAATACCTATATAATCAAAGATTTTTGTTTTCATATATGACTTTGTTTTTCATTGTAAAATTTTCAAAATATTGATTATCAATAAATTAAAGGCTTAAAAATGTTGCGTGATTCCATAATTCTTATTGTAACCATGTTGCAAAAGTACTAAATAAATTTTATTTAATGCAATTTTGTTGCATTAATAAGTGGACAGTTAATACTTCATAAGCTATTTTTATTTTTTAATCCGTATTCTTTTTTCCAATGTAAATTATTATTAATAAGATTCAATTAATGTTATAGATGAACAGGATAGGGCTGTCTGTGCGGATAGCCTATCTCTTTTATACGATTCCCGGAATTTTAATTCTGGTGTGAAAGGTCTTATTTGACAACTTGGAATATGTTTTGTTAGTCCCGAGATAGAACTTTTACTGATGAATGATAAATCTTTACCCTCTCAACCCCGACGCCGTAAATGGCTGATTTACACTATTGCCGTTATTGTTGTGCTCGCCGTCGCTTTTCCCTTTGCCCTCGAGTTTTACCTGCAGCGGAAACTGCCGGACATGGTAAACGATAAAACACCGTATATCGTTAAAATCTCAGGCTTTAAACTCAGCCTGATGTCAGGCGATATTACCGTTAACCAATTAAAAATCGCCACCAAAAACACGAAAAATAAAAACATTACCCAGATTCAGGGAAGCGTGGGACAGGTAAAAATCACGGATTTCGGGATTATGAAAGCATTTTTCAAAAAATCATACCATGCCGACCAGCTGCTCGTTTCGGATGGAAATATTATTGTTAAAACGGCCGTTAAAGATAAAAAGGAAAAAAAAGAAAAGAAAAAACTGGATCTTACCTTAAATAATCTGTCCATTAAAAATGTAACGGCTGATGTGGAAGATGCCAACGGAAAACCGATTTTCAAAGGTGAGAATATTGCGGTCAGTCTTACAGACATTACCCAAAGCAGCAATGATTCGAAGATACCTTTAGCCTTTAAAGACCCTCAGATAAAAGCTTCAAACATTAAAATAGGGGTGAATGAATTTTACGAGATCCATTCCCGGGAGGTGAAAGCCTCAAAAAAGTCATTGAAACTGTTGGCTTTCCGGTTGAAGCCTATTCAGAATCCCCGGAACTACAATTCAAAAAATATTTTTGATTTTGCAGCCGGGGAATTTACAGCCGATGATTTTAACATTAGCCAGGATTCCCTCATCGTTTCCAAAGTATACTTTTCGGAACCCGATCTGAAGGTAACCTCTACCGGGAAGCAGACCGTAGAAAAAAATAAAAACCCAAAGGAGATCGAAATGAAAATCGGGATGAAGAATATCTTTTTCCAGAATGGTAAAATCACCGTCCTTCAGCAGGATCGGGAAAAAACCGCGTCTGTCGAGCATTTTAATTTCAAGCTTAATGACATTGTTTTTGACAAAAATACCGTGAAAGAGAAAATCCCTTTCCGTTTCACGAATCATGATATCGAAGCCGACAATATCTATTTTAAAGCCGATCCGGCACAAGCCATCAGAGTAGAAAAAATCACTTCAAAAAACTCAGATATTATCATTGATGGTTTTAGGATGCTGGCCTTAAAAAAGAATATTTCAAAAGATGTATTCACGGCATCGGCAAGTCAGATCAGATTACTGAAGAATAAAAGCCGGTACATCGGCCAGAAGCTGAATATCGATTTTGCAGGAATTTTTATCGACCGTCCGGATATCGCCATCAGTTCCCCTGCAAAAAAATCGCCGGACAAGAAGAAAAGTGCTACGCCTCAGGAATTTGCAGCAAAAGTCGGTTTCATTCGGCTAACAAACGGTAAATTTGCCCAAACCGTTCAGAATAAACATAAAATGTCGGTGGAGTCTTTTGATATTAAGCTTGACGGTATCTATACCGACCAGAAGATTTTAGGACACAGCATTCCATTTGCCGTTCAGAAACGGGACGTCAAAGCTGAGAAAATCCATCTTGACGCCGGGAAATATTATAATTTATCAGTGGCCGGGATTGCAAATTCAGGGAAGACAACGGAGATGTCGGATCTGCATTTTACCCCGAAATATTCCCGTAAAGCTTTCAGCCGGGTGATTGCCAAGGAAACCGATCTGTATACTATTGCCGTTAGGAAAATTAAAGTGGAAGACCATCAGTCGTCTTTCGGAAAAGATGCGGTTATCGATATCAGCCGTGTTGATATTGACCGGCTGAACTGCAACATCTACCATGATCTTGCTCCGCCTGATGATAATGCCATACGCTATTTTTTCAGCAAAAAACTAAGGGATGTGAAGATGCCGCTTTTTATTAAAAACGTTAACCTCAGAAATTCCGAGTTGACCTACGAAGAAAATGCGGAGAACAGCAACATTCCGGGAAAAATTACCTTTAATAAATTCAATGCGCAGATTACCAATGTGAATAATGCAAAAATAAAAGGCCGGCCGACGGTGATCAACACCGATGCCCGATTTGACTTCTTTGGTACTGCAGATACCAAAGTAAACTGGCGATTTGATGTCAAAGACCGTTCGGATTATTTTACCATAAAAGGGGATATCCGAAAACTCTCCGCAGAAAACGTCAATCTTTTTGTCCGGCCGTATCTTAATGTAACACTGGACGGGCAGATCGATTACCTGAAATTCGATTATTACGGAAACTCCGCCGGCATCAACGGGAAGTTTTACTTCAAATACAACGATATGTACGTTAACCTTTTGAATAAAAAGGGGAAAGAGAGAAAACTACTGACCAAGATCGCCAACTGGTTTGTAAAGGACGATTCTAAAGGAGAGCCGGAGCATGTGGTGATCGAGAAAAAAAGAGATCCTGAAAGAAGCTTCTTCAATATGCTGTGGCAGGGAATTATGGAAGGGCTTAAGAAATACATTATTTAAATAAAATTAATCGGCATTCTTTTTGCCAGCCTAATAAACATTGATGAGGATAAGGACGATGAGATGTGCTTATCCTCATTTATTTAATACACCTTTTATGAATAAATATTACCCGCTACTATTGCTGTTGTTTTCAACCCTCCTGTTTTCCCAGTCGAAAATCACTATTAAAGACTCCGAAACCCATTTGCCCATCAGTAATGCCACCGTAAGCTGTGACCATACGGTTCTGGGCAAAAGTAATGCATCGGGGATTCTTTATTTTACCTCAGACTGTAAAAAAGTGGCTGTTTCCGCAACCGAATACAAAGAAGCAAGCTATCTTACCGATAAAGTAATGGAGGTATTTCTTGTGAGAAGAGAGCCGAAAACAAAATCCATAGAAGGCGTGGTCTTGTCCGACAAAAGTGATCCGAGGGCACTGGAAATCTTGCAGAAAGTAAACGATAACTACAATCAGAACTCACCCCAAAGCCTTGAATCATATGCCTACAAGTCGTATGAAAAAATAGCCATGGATCTGGATCAGGACAGTATTGAAAGCTATAATAATTACATAAGAAAAAGAATCGATTCGTTGGAAAAGCTTCCTCAGAGGCCAATGAAGCCTAAAGATAAGAAAGACTCGTTACAATCCGTACAACTGGCACAGCTGGCGGGTCAGAGTAAAATGTTTCTGTGGGAACGCGCTTCCGAAGTGATGTATTCACAGAAATATGGGGAAAAAATCAACATTCTGGATAACCGGGTTTCCGGTCTCAAGCAGCCTTTGTACGAGCTGATGGCCTTCCGGTCAAACCGCAACAAAATTCCTAAAGAAGTAAAAGAAGAAAACAGAAACCTGTACCGGTTTTTCCTTACCGATTCCCTTGAGATCGACGGCCGTGAAAATTATGTGATCCGGTTCAGACAGGTGAATAACCGGGAAGCGCGGGATCGTAAAAAATTCAATGGATATCTGTATATCGATAAAGCCACTTACGCCCTTAAAAAAATCGAGAGCGAAAGCAACGAGGCCAACGAAGGGACCGTAACCAGCATCTGGACTCCCGTTAAAGACAAATGGTTCCTGCTGAAAGAAGATTATAAGCTGAAAGTAAACAGCAATGTTCTGGATATGAACATCAGCCTGCGGGGCGAGAAAAGAGAAAAGAAAAAAGACAAGGGCAAAAAGTTCGGAACCTATGCTTATGCGACCGCTGATTATTTCGACATTAAAACGCCGATTGAGGAAAATCCAAAAGATTTTAAAGGCTATACCATTTCCGTGAAAAATTCTGATGGCAACTTGCTGGACGAATACCGTACGGAAAAGCTTAATGAACGAGAAGAGAATACCTACGTGAAAATAGACAGTCTGAGCAATGCTTATAAACTGGATCAGAAAGCAAAAGGCCTTGCCGGGCTTTTGAAAGGAAAGCTTCGTCTGGGAATGGAGGATTTCGATCTGGCGAAAGTATTCGGTTACAACAAATACGAGCACGTCCGTCTTGGATTAGGCGTTAAACTCAACGAAAGATTCAATCCGTATATTTCGCCGGATGCCTATTTTGCGTATGGAATCTATGACAAAAAATTCAAATTCGGAGGTGGAGTAGACATCAAAACCACCCTGGAGAAAAATTCATTTTTCAGGCTTGAATACTTTAATGATGTAAATGCCGCAGGACGGTTTTCTGAGAACCTCTGGAATTTCAGAATGCAAATCATGAATTCGGGAGTAGCCATCAACAATAACATTTTCTACAGCTATGAAGGTTTTAAACTAAGCTATGAAAACGATATTACCAACGGCCTTACCCTGAATATAGCCACTAAAAAATCACAGGAAGAAGCCCTGTTCGATTACAGCTATAAAGATTTGGGCAAACGTTTCGACATTACTTCAGCAACCCTTACCCTCAAATATTCTCCGAATTCCAAAAACGTAATGACGCCCGAAGGCAAATACACCTACGAACAGAATTATCCGGAGTTCTACTTCAATTATGAGCAGGGGCTTAAAGCTTGGGACGGCGATTTCAGCTTCAGCAGGTTTGACGTACTGATCAGCCATAATCTCAAAACAAAATTAGGGGTTACCGGAATCCGTGCCTACGGAGGGTTGGTTGTCGGGGAGGCGCCGATCTGGGAAAACTTCACCATGAACGGACTGGCTAACGGAAAAAGCGGTTTAAACTTCAACCTGACCTCCTATCTTGGGTTTGCGACAATGGAAGGCGGTAAATATTACAATGATAAATTTGCCGGCATCTACCTGACCCACAGACTGCCGTGGTATTTCAAGAGCTTTGGTAAAAATGTTTCGAGTTTCGACGTTATTTACCGTGGGATTACCGGCGACATGAAAAATCCACAGGATCATCAGTTCAAATTTGAAACCCTGAACCACCTCTACAACGAAGTCGGCCTGGAGTGGAACAACTTCCTTTCTTCCCAGTTTAACCTCGGATTCTTCTACCGCGTAGGCCATTATAACACAGGAAGCTTCAAGGATAATTTTGCCATCCAGTTTAAATTAAGATTGTTAGGCTTTTAAATACAGAAATATAATACAATATGATAAGGCAGTGGTTTTTTAAGCCACTGTTTTTTGATTTTTACTTTACCCGATAACAATTCATTATAAAAGCCTCCCACAGATTCTACAGATTTTCACATTCCGTGAAAATCTGTGCAAATTCCTGGTTAAAAAATTCTTCGATTTTATTTTTAGGTGTTTCAGGCTATCAAAAACTCGTCTATGACCAAT
>NZ_JBHGAQ010000024.1:0-45042 GCF_042610505.1 Chryseobacterium sp. sg2396
AAGCATCATTCTTTTAAGAGTGAATGCTAAATGGGAAATCCGCTGCGCTTGTCAATTTAATAAATTCACTATTGACTTGCGTAGCAAAATTCACAATTCACAATCTACAAAACGGTAAAGTGAATGGTCAATGGTCAATCTGCTTCGCTTGTCAATTTTACTTGATTCATCATTGACTTGCGTAAGCAAAATTCACAATTCACATTTGACCATTTTGAGCATAAAAAAACCGGCTTAAAAAAACCGGTTTTTTTCAGAACAATTATTTTTTTGATTCTTCTACAGAAACTTTTCTGAAATCTTTGAACAGCTTGCTTAGTTCCAAAGCTGCTTTACGGGCTCTTGTCCCGGCTGCCTTGTTTCCTTTTTCTACCTGTTGGTTAGCTTCAGTGGTGAAAGCTTCAAATTCTGCGTTGATTTTTTCAATTAGTTCTTTCATTATTTCAAAAATTTAGGCTGCAAATATAGCTTTTATGGGGATTCCAGCCTAATTGTGAAGAAAAAATTTATGTGAATTCGTACAGAAAAACGGGCTTTTATTGAAAATATGTCCCATTTTGGGTTTTTACAAACCAATACCGCCAAAAAACAGGCTAAAACGGCTCATTGTTTCAAAGGAATCATTATATAGTAAAAGAATCATTTTTTAGCTTTACAATTCTGATCAAGGGCTTCAAACTTTTTTTATTAAACCGTACGAAATTAACACAAGGTAATTTTTGCCTTATGCCGATGTCCTAC
Source organism: Chryseobacterium sp. sg2396 (assembly GCF_042610505.1). Taxonomy (NCBI): domain Bacteria; kingdom Pseudomonadati; phylum Bacteroidota; class Flavobacteriia; order Flavobacteriales; family Weeksellaceae; genus Chryseobacterium; species Chryseobacterium sp. sg2396. Next base: position 742 of record NZ_JBHGAQ010000024.1, read on the forward strand.
CTTTGTTAAAGAAATAAACAACAAAACAATTAATCACAATTTAAAAAATTTACAGCTATGAGTACACTTACTTTAAAAGACGGAACAGAAATTTTCTACAAAGATCAGGGACAGGGCCCGGTACTGATGTTTCACCATGGATGGCCTCTATCATCCGACGACTGGGATGCACAGGTGATTTTCTTCCTGCAGAGGGGCTACAGGGTGATTGCCCACGACAGAAGAGGCCACGGAAGATCCAGCCAGAATATTTACGGACACAACATCGAGCAATACGCTTCGGATGCAGCCGAACTGGTGGAATTCCTGGATCTGAAAGATGTAATTCACATCGGACATTCCACAGGAGGTGGTGAAGTCATCCGTTACGTTCACAAATATGCGAATGGCAGGGCTAAAAAGGCGGTATTGATCAGTGCCGTACCACCGGTGATGGTAGCCAGTGAAAGCAATCCGGACGGTGTTCCGATGTCGGTTTTCGATAACATCAGGGAACAGACCATGAATAACAGACAGCAGTTCTACATAGATCTTACGGTTCCTTTTTACGGATACAACCGGGAAGGTGCTGATATTAAGGAAGGGATCCAGAGAAACTGGTGGAGACAGGGAATGATGGGAGGTATTGTAGCGCATTATGACGGTGTAAAAGCATTTTCCGAAACCGATTTTACAGAGGACCTGAAAGCGGTGGATATTCCTGTTCTCGTCCTTCACGGCGAAGACGATCAGATCGTTCCGTACGAAAATTCAGGATTGAAATCGGCTAAGCTGCTGAAAAACGGTAAACTCATCAGCTACCCCGGATTTCCTCACGGAATGCCGACTACGGAAGCGGAGACTATCAATAAAGATATTCTTGAATTTATAGAGGCATAAACGCTGGCAGATACTAAAAGAAATGCGGATCTTATCGATCCGCATTTCTTTTGCTACCATATCAGACAGTTTTACGTTCATTCTTATAAGTTTGACTGTTTTATGGCTCCGTTTTTGTGTTGACCTTTTCAGAGCTTTATAACAACGGCTCATTGATTTTTTAAACACCAAAAAACAGAGATATGCAATTCATCGAATTTAAAAAAGAACATTTTACCCACGACGAAAAACAGAACAGTTACTTTCTGGAAATATCGAAAGATGAAGTAGGATTTGGTAACCTTAAAATACAGAAGAAAAGCGATGACCATTTATCGGATGACTTGGACTATGAAATCATCGATCACCCTGTGCGGATCCGGGTGGTGGTGAAAGAACCGGAAGACATCCGGGTAAATTTTTAGATCCGTTTTTTAACGGCCGCTAAATTGCGGTTAATTACCTAAAACGATATAATGAATAAGCAAAGTCGTCTTGCCATCCTTTTATGCGGTATGCTTTTTATCCCTTCGGCTTACCGGGGACAGGAAAATAAGGAAAAGCATTACTCTCTTTTCAATCCTGTTCCTCAGCAGTTAATGCGGGAAATGGAGACCGACCGTCCGGATGTTACAGAGTCTGCCTACACCGTGGATGCGGGGCACTTTCAATATGAAATAGATCTGGTACGGCTCACCAAAGAGAGATCGTATTCCCGTGAGATTTCCACGGTATTGGTAAACCATGGAAATATCAAGCTGGGGATTACCGGTTCCACCGCGATACAGATCGGATTTGAAACTTATAGTGTCCAGCGCGAACAGGACCTGTCTTCGGGAGAGATACAGCGCACACAGGGCTTCGGAGATATTAATTTCAGAATAAAGCAGAACCTCATAGGCAACGACCATGGAAATTTTGTACTTGCCGTCCTGCCTTATATTAAATTTCCGACTTCCGGATATGATGAAGAAAGCCGTTTTGAAGGCGGTCTTATCGTACCGATGCTATATAAATTGCCCGGCCAGTGGAAACTCGGGTTCCAGGTGGAAGTTGCTCGCCTTAAAGATCTTGACGAGCCTGCTATGCACACGGAACTTCTACAGACCTTAACAATCAGCCGCTCCATCATAAAAAGCATTGATGCAATAGCGGAAACCTATTATACCTATAATTTCAAAGCGCATCAGCTTTCCAATTACATTAACGCAGCCCTTGAAATTGATGTCGCCAAGGACTTTAAAGTAGATGCGGGGTTTAACTACGGAATTCAGCATCAGGCTCAAAAGCATTATTTCGTCGGAGCATCTTACCGGCATTGATGACAGGATTTAATTGACCGCAAGAGGAAAGCTGTGAGCTGGAGGTTTTTCCCTTATTGTGTGTAACCGCTTTAAACACCAACTATTTTTGACCCCATTACCAATATAAAGACAAAAAACAGGCTATCCGTGAGAAAGCCTGCTTTTTTTATGAATTAAATTAAAACTATTTTTTACGGTATGCCACTCTCCAGACAATGCCGCTTACATCATCCGCGACCAGCAGAGATCCGTCTAAAAGCTGCAGAACACCTACCGGCCTGCCGTAAACATCACCTTTGGGTTCGTTAGCGATAAATCCGGTAAGAAACGGCTGGTAAGAACCTGAAGCTTTCCCGTCTTTAAAAGGAACGAAAGCAACCTGGTACCCAACCAGTGAAGAGCGGTTCCATGAGCCGTGCTGCCCGATGAAAGCTCCGTTTTTATATTTATCAGGAAACTGGGATCCGGTATAAAAAGTTAACCCCAGCGAAGCCGTATGACTTCCCAAAGGAACATCGGGAACAATAGTTTTTGCGACCAGATCCGGCTTTTCACCTTTTCTTCTCGGATCTTCATTTTTCCCAAAATAAGCATAAGGCCAACCGTAAAAAGCACCTTGCTTTACGCTTGTCAGGTAATCCGGGACCAGTTCATCTCCCAATTCATCCCTTTCATTTACCACGGTCCAGAGTTCCCCGGTTACCGGGTTCCAGCTCATGCCTACAGGATTTCTAAGTCCTGCTGCGTAAATTCTTTCGCCTCTTCCGTCGGGATTTACTTCCAGGATATCTGCTCTTCTTATTTCGTTTTCCATTCCGTTTTCACCGACGTTGCTTCCGGATCCTACGGAAATGTAAATTTTAGACTGGTCTTTGTTGGCGATCAGGTTCCGGGTCCAGTGGTTGTTGTAACCGCCTGCAGGAAGGCTTACGATTTTCTTTCCCGGCTGAGTAATCTTCGTATCTCCAAGCTTGTAGGGATATACCCATACCCCATCGGTATTGGCCACGTAGAACTGATTGCCGATGATCAGCATTCCGTACGGCTGATTAAGGTTGCTGAGAAATACAGATGAAGATTCCGGAATCCCGTCTTTGTTAACATCGCGGTACATTAGGATCCTGTTGGCCGACTTTCCTCCTACTTCTGCATCGCTTTTTCCGCTGATGTCATTTTTGATTTTTTCAGAAACGGTACGTTCGGAGTTGGACAACACCACAAAAACATCGCCGTTCTCCGCCTGAATCATATTTCTCGGGCTTTTGATATTTTCTGCAAAACGGGTTACGGTAAACCCTTCCGGAGCCGTCGGTGCCTTATCCTTAGGCCAGCCTATCACATTGCTGAATTTTTTTTTGGAACTTTTTTCATCAGGTGGCGGAAGCTTCAGGGTATCGGTTTGGGTAACCGCGGTATCGCCTTGTCCTGACCGTCCGGATTTGTTTTTTTCCTTGCAGCTGAACAGAAACAATGCTGCCAAAGGTAAGAGGTAGATTTTCATAATATTTTGCATTTGTAATGTTTCAGTGATCTGCCAAAAAGTTACAAAAACCATTCCTTAAAAAGGAGAATTTCAATACCAAGCTAAAGGCTTATGAAAAAAAGACTTCTATTATTAAAATTAATTGAGGTTTGGCATTAAAATTATTAGTTCTCTTGAGAGGGTAACTTAACCCAAAACCACTGATTTAAATAGAGAGCAGACTGCCCATGGTGTTGAAAAAATGATCGGTTTTTAATTATAAGATTTAATTTATGAAAAAAATACTAACGGCATTCGCACTGGGAACTTCAGCGGCAGCAGCAGCCATCTGTCTTGCAGGTTACGGCTACATTTTCAAAGCCGTCGCCCTGAATCTGAAAAAGGGAGCCGTTACCCCATCCATTGATGATGAAGAAAAGTTTCCTTCCCGGTTGGTCCCGAATCTGAAAGCGGAACCCTGGGAAAAAGATAATTTATATAACGACAGCAGCCTCTCTGAAGATATTTCAAATGAATTAAAAAAAACCAGGGCATCTTCCCTTCTTGTGGTACAGAAGGGAAAACTGCTGCACGAGCAATACTGGAAAGACCACGATTCCTCTTCCCTTATGAATTCTTTTTCCATGGCGAAAGGAATTCTTTCAATTCTTGTAGGATGCGCCATTGATGACGGTTACATCACATCCGAAGACCAGCTTATTTCAACACTTTTTCCTCACTATGCAGAAAATTTCTACGGAAAGCATCTAACCTTCAGGCATCTGATGACCATGCAGGCCGGATTCGACTGGATCGAAGAATACCGCCACCCTTTTGCTGAAAATTCAAAGCAGTATTTTGTGGAAGACCTTGCCGAACAGGCCTTTGATATTGATTTTATCGAAATGCCCGGTACCCGCTACGAGTACCAGAGCGTGGCCGCCCAGCTTCTCGGACTTGCCCTGAGAAAAGCCCTCCGTAAGGATCTGGCAACCTATCTATCCGAAAAAATATGGAAGCCGCTGGGCATGGAATTTCCTGCCAAATGGAGCACCGATGAAAAAGGAACGGAAAAAGCCTTCTGCTGCATCCATGCCACTGCCAGGGATTTTGCGAAGATCGGACAGCTAATTATGCAGAACGGCCGGTGGAAAGATCAACAGCTGATCAGTGAAGATTACTGCCGGCGGATGCTCACCCCTACTTCCGAAAATGATGCTTTCTGCTTTACCGTCTGGGCTGATGACGAAAGCGAAATAAGATGCCGGTTTTTCTACGGCTTCCTCGGCCAGTTTATCATTATGATCCCCGAGCGGAATATGGTTATTGTAAAAACCGGATTCTATAACAGGCTTGATGTTGATAAAAAAAAGAGACCGCTTCAGGTGAGGCTGCTGATCGAATCGCTTTGCAAAATGCATCAGCCGGCTGCTGTTTAGCCATAAAACAACCTTAACCTTCGGGTAAAGACCGTTCATATTGCAGTTCTCAAAAAATTTAAATACCACAGGATGGTATGCGGGCATGCTTATTGCAAATTATGAGGAGAATCATAAAAACGATAAGCAATAATTTCTTAATCAAAGAGCTCCAATATACTTTTGACAACAGCAGTACAAAAAAAATACTGCTGTTTCATATTGCCGATCCTCATTTTTATGATCCGAGAATAACCGCAAAATATCAGTATCATGAAAAAAACCGACAGCATTGCGATCATCGGAGGAGGACCTGCCGCTTTGTTCGCCGTCAAGCATCTTATTTCCGAAAAGGTATTACCCGACATACTATATATCTTTGAAAAAAGTGACAGACTGGGTGCAGGAATGCCTTACAGCGAAAGAGGGGCTTGCCGTGAGCATGTGGCCAATGTTTCCGCTAATGAGCTTCCGCATTTGCCCGAAACCCTCACAGAATATATCAAACGTAAGCCTTATCACGAAGATCCGGATTTTAGCGATTACAGGAATATCAATGAATATCAGGTGATTCCCAGACTGCTGCTCGGAAATTACATGGAAGAACAGTTTAAGCTTCTTTTGAATGAGGCCAGAAAGCTGGGGGCCGACATAAAAGTTCATAAAGAAACTGCCGTTACGGACATCCATAGGAAAGAAGATGCACTTTTTCATATTACCATTGAACGGGATGAAACATTTGTCTGTTCCCGCGTGATTCTCTGTACCGGGCACCATTGGCCTAAAAAATACGAGGAACAGGTAAAAGGATGGTACGATTCCCCGTATCCGCCTTCAAAGTTTACCACTCCTACCGATCACGCCGTCGCCATCCGCGGGACTTCGCTTACGGCTGTTGATGCCGTGAAAACACTAGCAAGGCTGAACGGTACCTTTACGAAAAAAGATCATGAATATACGTATACCCTGCATGAAAACAGTCAGAATTTCTCCATGACCTTGTTTTCAAAGAGAGGTTATCTCCCGGCATTGAGGTTTCATTCCGAAGGGAGCCCGTATTCCGAAGGCTGGATCATGTCGCAGGACGAGATTTACGAATATAAGCAGAAAAACGGAGGCTTCGTAGACCTCGATTATATTTTTGAAAGAAATTTTAAAAAGCCATTGCAAAAAAAGAATGAAAAATTCTACAACGAAATCAAAGATTTAAGCATCGAGGAATTTGTAAAAAAAATGCTGAGCATACGGGACGAACTGGACAGTTTTGAGCTTTTTAAAGCCGAATACAGTGAAGCCCAAAAATCCATCGAAAGGCACCAGACGATCGCCTGGAAAGAAATGCTTGCTGCTTTCAGCTATGCCATTAATTATCCGGCCAAGCACTTTTCGGCGGAGGACATGATGCGGATGCGCAAAACCCTTTTGCCGTTGATCTCGGTCATCATTGCCTCTCTGCCACAATCTTCCTACCATGAAATGATCGCATTATATAATGCCGGAATTATCGATCTGATCAGCGTAGACGATGAAAGCCACGTGGAACCGGATGAAAACGAAGGTATCGTCTATCACTTCAGCGATGCCGCAGGAAATAAAAAGTCTGAACATTACAGGCTGTACATCGATGCGATCGGCCAGCAGCCGGTACAGTTTAATGATATTCCTTTTGAAGGGTTGAGGACGGACGGAAGCATCAGTTCAGGCTATCTTAAATTTAAAGATAAGAATAAAGGGATGGAAGCTTTTGAAGAAGACCGTTCCCATATCCTGAAAATAGAACCGGATTATTTTTACCTGCGGGTAGACGGATTGAACATCAACGATCATTTCCAGGCACTGAATTATTACGGGGAGGCTACAGAAAATCTGTATATCATGGCCGTTCCGTATATCGCCGGACTGAACCCGGATTATTCAGGGCTTGATTTCTGCGATACGGCAGGAAAAAGAGTGGCTCTGGCTATAAAACATACCTCGGATGCCAATCAGCTGGTGTCTTAATTTGTCAGACAGGAAAAGGGAAGTAGGATACTGGAAGTATTTTGCATTAGATCCCAGTTAATAGTTATAAATATTAAATCATATTTTCACCTATTGATACTGTAGCAAATTCAGATGAAGGATTTAAATTTTGCAGGTCTCCATCCTATAACACAAAGAAAATTGTTTGCTTTCATAGAGATACTTGTAAATTTTAATTCCGCCATCATATAAAAAAATAAAGGAACGACGGATTTGTCGCTCCTTTATTAATACACTCGAAATACAATTTATAAAATTTCAGGAGTAAAAGTATAAAGTTATATTAATCTACTATATGATCAGAATCACCTTACGCTGTTAAAAGATTTTTTCATTCCGGAAAGATGCGGTTTCATTGCAAATACACAGACTCCTGCCACAATAAATAAAATGCCGGCCAGGATTATTGCTGAAGAAGGATTGCTGCCTAAAAAATTATTAAAGATAAATCCGAAAGACAAAGTCTGGATCAGCATTGGGATCACGATCATCATGTTGATCACCCCCATATAAACTCCTCTTTTGCTGTGTGGGATCGAAGCCGAAACCATGGAATATGGCAGTCCCATCATCGAAGCCCACCCGATCCCCAAAGCGATCATCGGAAGCAGGATGAGATACTCGTCTTTGATAAACGGTAAAGTCATCAATCCGAAGCCGGTAAGAAACAGGCAGCAGATATAGGTATTTTTGGAAGTGAATTTATTGGCAAACGGAACCAGCAGCAAGGCAGAAACCATGGTCACGATATTGTAGGAACCGTTCATCAGTCCGGTCTGTCCTACAGCTACTTCCACCTGGTGCAGCACGCCTTTTGCCCAGGCCATATCGGAAGTGGTTACGGAAATTCCTTTTTTGACACTTTCCAGGAAACCGTTTGCTTTGATTTCGTCGGCTTCGGAAATTCCGTACAATGACCATTTCAGCATGGGTGTGATAAACTGCCAGTACACAAAGAGCGCATACCATTGAAAAAGGTACACCAGTGAAAGCTGCCACAGGATTTTAGGCATTTCGCGTATAGCAGTTATAATTTCTATAAAAGGTGTGAAAAACGTACTTTCCGCTTTTGCTTTTTTTAATTCTGCCAATTCTTCTTCCGTCGGCGGAATCTCAGGTGTTTTATAGACCGACCAGGCAACGGAGGCAATGGAACAGAAAGATCCCAGGAAAAATGAATAGTATACCCAAACCGGAATACCGCCGTTTGCCGCGTTCCCGCCCAGGTATTTCTGGAAAACAAACAGCGAAAGGTTGGCTAAGGTAATCCCCGCCCCTACGAATAAACTTTGCATCTGAAATCCAAAAGTCTGCTGGTCTTCCGGCAGCTTGTCGCCGATAAACGCACGGTAAGGTTCCATGGCGGTATTGTTGGCAGCGTCCAGGATCCACAATAATCCGGCTGCCATCCATATCGTAGAACTGAACGGGAATAAGAACAGGGCAATACTGCAGAATACAGCACCCAGTAAAAAGAACGGCTTCCGGCGGCCCCACTTCGGGCTCCATGTTTTATCGCTGATGGCACCGATCAGAGGCTGGATCAGCAGTCCGGTGATCGGGCCGGCCAGGTTCAGGATCGGCAGCTGTTCCGCATGCGCTCCCAAAAAGGAATAGATGGGATTTACCGCGGTCTGCTGCAATCCGAAGCTGTACTGAATACCGAAAAATCCGACATTCATATTCCAGATCTGCCAGAAACTCAGGCGCGGAATGATTCTGTTGACGTTCATACATCCGGGTTTATAGGTTCATAGTTTTTTCCGAGGATAAGATCCGCATTATTTTTGAAATTCCGGATGATCCGGTGTTCGATTTCCAGAACTTCTTCCACGAAATCACTTTTTTCATCACGGTTCCGTTCCATCCGGTTTTCGTAAGTATCCCGGTAATTGCGGTCTATGAAGATTTTATAATCGAATCCTTCCGCTTCAAAAATATAAGTTCCTTCCACGATAACAACGTCATATTCGGAAGCATCGATTTTTTCCGTTCCGATGGAATTTTCGTTATAATTGACCAACGGTTTTTCGATTTCGGAATCTCCGTTTTTAAAGGCTTTGATATTTTGGGCCAGCTTTTCCAAATCCACTTCATGGACTCCGACATTGTCCAGGGATTTCAGCCGGTTTTCATGGTTGGTTTTGGGAGGAAGTTTAAAATAATCGTCCATTTGCATAACGATGCTTTTTACGTGTTCCTGTTCCAGCACTTTCTGCAGGGAAAATGCCGTTACCGATTTTCCGCTCCCGCTTTCTCCCGCAACGCCGATGGCGATTTTAGGAGGTGTCTGGAAGGTAAGCCGCTGTTTCAGGATGGCTATGATTTCTTTAGCGATGGCCAGATGTTTTTCTTTCAGTTCGATAATATCACCTATCATTTCGTCATTTTTTTGTTGTTGGTTGGTTTGAACGCAAAGTCCGCGAAGGTTTCTTTGACCACTAACTGTTTTTAAGTTCGCAAAGGCATTCTACTTAACTAAGACCGCAAAGAGTTTTTTTATCTCACGGATTTTCACAGATGATGAAGCTTTATTTGGCACATCAATCATTTCGTTATTTTTTATTTTGAACACAAAGTCCACGAAGTTTTCTTTAACTACTAACTTTTAAGTTCGCAAAGCCGTTCTACTTAAAGAATATAACGAAGAGTTGATTTTCTACCACAGATCGTCACGGATTTTCACAGATGATAAAGCTTTATTTTATTTTCTAAAAGTTTAAGTCTCATTCTAAAATTCATTATAAGCTTTAATCGAACACTTATTCTTCTATGGTAAATCATCAATAAAAATCTTTGATTTTTAATCTTCTGTGATCTAAAATATGCGCAATACTCTAAACTAATCTTATGTGACTCATGTGTCAAAAAAGCTTTTGTAACTTTTGTGGTTTAATTTTAAATGAGCAGCTGAGATCACGCAGAGTTGTTATTTTTTTACCACAGATTTCACGGATTTTCACAGATGATTATGCTTTATTTTTAGATTTTGTAAAACTTACATCTTGTTTTCAGAATCTCAGGTAAAGCTTTAATCGAAAACTTATTCTTTTGTGGTACATCATCAATAAAAATCTTTGATTTTTAATCTTCTGTGTTCTAAAATATGCACAATACTTTCAACTAAAATCTTTTGTGGCTCATGTGTCAAAAACTTTTGTAACTTTTGTGGTTTAATTTTAATTCGTCATTAAAAGATATCCCGACGCGGAAAAGCAAAGCTGTTCCGTTCCCAGTGGCAGAAGCTGATCCGTGGAATAATATTCCCTGAAATATTCCTCTTTGTCTTTCATCAGCGATTCGTATTGGGCAATAATTTTTTCAGGGATTTCCGGGAATCCTTTTCTTTTGAGCGCAAGGCAGAGCCAGCCTAAAAATATCGGCCACGATCCGCCGTTGTGGAAGTGGTGCGGCTCATTTTTAAAGCTGTAGCTGTAGTTGTTTTCCAGCAGTCTCCAGTCGTCATCCCCAGGGAAAATCACCGGGTAGAAAACAGGAAGCATCCAGTGTCCGAATTCTTCATGAATGGTTTCCAGGAATTCTGAAAAAGCTTTATAGTCCAGCTCAAAATCCAAAAGAATAGCCAGTGCATTTCCGGCAAGATCGAACCTTTCGTCATAGCCATTGGCATTCAGCGAAGCCCAGAAGTAAGGTTTTGCCGGAGTTTTGGCATAGGCTGTTTCGTGATATTTTGCGCCTTCGGAATCGTTCTTGTAAAAATTCTCCTGGATCAGTTGTTTTGTGTTAACGGCCTTCGTTTTCAGGTCTTCATCATGGTAAATTTCAGCGGCATTCTTTAAAGCCCAGTACCGTAAGATGTTATCGTATAACGTATATCCGGAAGTGACATATTCATCTGCCCAGTTTCCGCCGAGCGGGCTGTAGACCAATCCTCTCTGATTATATTCCCAGGTTTTAAGACAGGAAAGTGCCAGGCAGATCTGTGGCTGAAGCTTATGTTTAAGAGCTTCATTTTTCTGTTTTTTAAGATACTCACAGGCAACAACCACCCACCATGTTGTGGCATCGGTTCTTCCGACGTGGGTTCCGTAGCTTGCTTTATCATTCACCACATTGGACGGGATCTGCCCGTTTTCCGCCTGGTGCTTGGCCAGCGTCAGGATCGATTGTTCCAGTCCGGCCTGTATTTCTTTATCATCCGCTAAAATCCCTGCATAGCCTGTCATCATGGAATCCCTGGCCCATACTCTTGCATAATTGTCCCGCTGCTGTGCCGATGCCAGGATCCCTTCGTCGGTAATCGCTTTCCGGATGACTTCAATGGCTTCTTGTTTAAACATATTATTGTTGTTAAAAAATGCAGAATGAACCGTAAGGTTCATTCCACATGGTATATACTATTAAAAATCAAATTTTACGCTGGCACTATACGAGCTTCCCGGAAGGGTTCTTGCTCTTATAATACCGTTTCCGCCGGTGATGGATCCTTCTTCAGCTTCCGTCACTGCGATGGTATTGAAAACATTGTTCGCATTCACACTTACGGTAAGGTTTTTCATCACCTGGTAGGAAACATACGGATTTAAAAGGGCATAGCCCGGCATGATCAGCTTATTGTTGTCCTGTGTAAAGGCTTTCGTGGCCCCGATCAGGTAGAAGCCTACATTCAGCTTATCCATATTGAAATTAGGGTTTATGGAATACATGAACTTCGGTGTTCTTCTCGGCATATTCCCGATAATGGTGGGATCAAGCGCGTTTTTGATTTCGGCGTGGGTGTAAGTAAGCCCGGCTTTCACATCAAAGCTTTTGCTGATTCTGTAGTATCCGTCAAGCTCCACCCCTAACGACTGGTATTTGTTCTCCGTTTTTCTCTGGGTAGTCGCTTCATAGTTGGCCTCTTTGGTTCCGGCATAGAATAAAGTCGTGTTCAGAAAGTAACCTGCTCCTCTTAGCTTGTACCCGGCTTCCACCTGGTTCACTTTGTTTACCTTCACCGCATCCAGTGCCGGATCATCGTTATTGGTATAGTTGTATCCGGAAAATAAGATCCTGTCTGCCGAAGCGCTTCCGCCCTGGCTTACCCTTGCGAACACAGCGTTTTTATTGTTCAGCGCGTAATTTGCTCCTACCGAGTATCCGAAGATTCCGTAACGGTAATTTACAGGAACGTTGATGTTGTCGTTTGAACCTACCATCTGCTCCGGAATGTCTATCACACCGTTTCCGTTCATATCACGGCTGGTGTAGGTTACCGTAGCTCCGGAAAAATAACCGGTTACTTTTCCGATATCATACCTTGCACCGGCATCGATCGTCAGCTTGTCGGTAGCGTTGATTTCGATCTGTGCATGCGGAGCCGTAATATCGTATTTTGTGTTGTAGTCTCTTTTCAGGTTGCCCCAGTCTTTCATTCCGTAGTTCAGCAGCCCCTGATCGGTAATGAATGCGCCTGATGCGTTTTTAACATCTACCAGTCTTGCATTATTATCGCTCACTTCCTGGATGTAATTGTTCCACATCCAGGACATATTGATGTTCTGGGTAGATTTGTATAATCCGGCGTTCATCTTCACATTGCTCCATTTTTTGCTGATGTTGAAATCATTTACAAAATTATTGAAGTTGTTAAGCTTTACATTGAAGAGTGCCAGTTTCATATAATAAGCGTTCATGTCTACCGTCGTATTGGTTCCTGCATACACGGCGCTTCCGAAATTGGTAAAATTAGCTGTAGTAAAGAAATCGCTTCCTTTGCTTACGCTGGCAGGGAAAGGAGCAATAAACTGTCCGTTGTTGGCCGCATACCGGATTTTCTCTTCAAATTTCCATCCTTCTCCGAGGTCATAATTGAATTCGGCACCGATGGTCTTGGAAATCGAATGCATTCCGTCTGAAACATCGCTGTTGAAGATATTTCCGTCGTTCCCCAGGGTTCTGTCGTGCTGTAAATTGATGGTCTGCAAAGCTCCCGTAAGGATATTGTAGCTTGGTAAAGAAGACCATTTCGGATTAGAATCGGTTCCGGTAACGCTTACCGGCATCGGCATGTAAGCTGCAGTTCTGTCATCCAGGAATTTAGCATAGACCCTGAAGCTTCCGCGATCGAACTTTTTAAGCAGGGAAATCCTGAACTGTCCGCCGTTGTTGGAATTGAATCCTGTTTTTCTGGGTCCGTCACCGATGCGGTAAAATCCGCCTACGGAAGCATAAGTTCCTTCTGCGATTCTGGTTCCGTAATCAAAATCCGTTCTGTAGTTTTTGTAGTTAAGGCCCATCTGCTGGGTAACGCTTCCGCCTTCCTTCTCTCCTGTTTTGGTGATAAAGTTGATGATCCCTGCCGGAGAATTGCTCGCAAAAACAGATGCGGAACCTCCTCTGAGCGCTTCAACCCTGGAAACAAAAGAATCGAATCTGGTAAACTGGTCCTGTGTTCCGAAAGCGATATCCCCGAACTGCATCACCGGAAGACCGTCTTCCTGGATCAGCAAATATCTTGAACCTCCCGCCGAAACAGGAACCCCTCTTACGGTAATATTTGAGTTTCCTTCCCCTCCGGAAGATTCCGAACGGATTCCCGGAATGGTACGGAAGATTTCAGCTGTAGTTCTTGGCGCAGCGTTTTCTATATCCTTCATCTTTAAAGTAGATATGGAAGTACTGGTTTTAATGGAGGCTTTCGGATTCGCATTTCCGGTTACCACCACCTCATCGATGGCTTTTCCTCTGGTAATGGTATCATTTTCCGTGTTCTGAGAGAACATAAATGCTGCGGTATTCATCGCACCGAAAATGAGGAGTCTGGTAAAAATTTTTGATTCCATATTTTTTGGGAGTTTTTAATTATGGTCTAAAAGTATTTTTTTTACCATATCCAAAATGCAGTTTCTCGGCTGTGTTAAATTAGTATTAATTTCAAACGTTTGCGCAAACGTTTGCGGTGGATAAGTCATTTATATTTTAACTTTTCATTAACTTTTATTTCCATAATATTAACATTTTTTAACTTAAATTTAGACTAGTAATATGACTAAATTAACCCAAAAATTGCCTCCATTAACTTAAAAATGAAAAGAGTCACTATAAAAGACCTTGCAGAAATGCTTAATATCAGCGTCTCCACGGTATCCCGGGCACTGAAAGACCATCCCGACATCAGCCAGGCGGTAAAGGCCCGTGTAAAGGAAGCAGCGGCAACTTTTAATTATATTCCCAACGATTTTGCCATCAATTTCCGGAAGAAGTCTTCTAAGGTGATCGGACTTATCATTCCTGAAATGTCGATGTTTTTTATTCCGTCCATTATTAAAGGAATATCTTCCGTTCTTCACCGTGAGGGTTATCATTTTTTCGTGCTTTCTTCCGAAGAATCCCTCAGTATGGAGGAAGAGAATATTGTAACCTGCATCAACTCCAGAGTAGACGGAATCCTTATTTCGCTCACCCGGTATACCAAAGATCTTTCGCATCTGCAGAGAATCCGGGAGATGGAAGTTCCGGCGGTAATTTTTGATAAGACCATTCCGCAAAACTTTTTCGAAGAGATCATTTTTGATAATAAAATGTATGCAGAAGCGGCGGCTGACAAATTCATAGAAAGCGGCTGTAAAAAGATCCTGGCCATTTTCGGAGATGAAAACCTTGAAATTACCCAGGCAAGAAAGGATTTCTTCCTGCAAAAGATCAACGCACATGCGGATATGGAATGTAAGGTTATTTATTGCGAGTCGGCTGATAATGTAAAGGAAAAGCTGAACATCATCCTGGATTATGAAAGTTTCGACGGGTATTTTGCGATGAGTGACGAAACACTTGCCGGACTGCACAGCTCGCTGATTAAAAAGAAAGTCCAGACTTCCGCGGTAAAGGTCGTTGCAATCACCGAAGGGATTTTGCCCAAATATCTCGACGAATCTTACGAATGCATCATCAATGACGGTTTCAGTATGGGAACGATGGCAGCGATGAAGCTTTTACATCTTATCAGGAGCGGGAAGGATTTTGTGTAAGAAAAATAATTTCCCTTTTAATGTCATGCAGGTTTTGGTGATTGTGTAGATTTTCTGAGTGTTGATGTTGGATTTTACAAAGGCGCAAAATAATTAAACTAACATAATGCTTTAGGGTGCAACAAATTTACCGCTGTCAAATTTGTATACCGTTGATTTAGTTACATTAAAAATTAAGCTGCATTATACTTGCGCCTTAAAAACAGCATCTCTTATCAGGTCTTGCAACTTTGCGGTTTTCTAACGCCTTTAAGAGATCAATATCGCATTCAGGAATACATATTCAAAACAAATTATTCCGTTGCGTAAAGATTGGCTCTGTTTTTGCCAGCCCACAGGTATGAAAACAATTTTTATCGTTGAAGATGAGACAGGCATCAGAGATGCATTGCAGTTGCTCCTGTCATTTGAAAATTATGATGTCCGTTCTTTCTCTACTGCAGAAGCATTTAATAAAAGAGACAAATCCATAGTCCCTGATATTTTTATCCTGGATGTACGGTTACCTGATGGTTTAGGTACTGATTTATGTAATGAACTTAAGAACGATCCTCTAACCTCCAATACGCCTGTGATGATCATCAGTGCGCATGCAAAGGAAGCGAGCGTCGTCAATTCATGCAATGCGGATGTATTTGTATCCAAGCCTTTTGACATCGATGATGTAATCGTTAAAATCGAAAATCTGATCGGCAATTTACAGAAGAGCTGATTTGCCTCAATACTATATAAAAACCTCCGGACTTTCAGTTAGGAGGTTATTTTATTTAAAATAAACGAATGTCATCAGGAAATACTAAACATCCTGAATTTGGATAAAGTTACTAAAGAAAGTAACCATATCATCAGAGAAAACGTCAAGCATCCGGTTTTCTTTTTCCACTATTTCCAGTAGCTCCATTTATTCCCGTCGAACACCGCCACGGAATTGCTCACCGTATCGAAGCACATCATTCCCGGATATGGGCTTTTCACCGTTAAATGCGGATTTTTAATTTGAGGAAGAATCATTGCTTTATTCGAGGACTCCAACACCAAAGCACCTTTCGCACTGCTTGATGAGGCCCCGATAATAACACCGTTCCCTGTTTCAATTCCTGCTACAGGAACGGTGGCTGAGGAATTTCCGGGATCCGTCATATCCAGCCACGTCCCATTTTCAAACATCCTCACTTTAGAAACCTGGTTATCGAATACAAAGGTTCCGTTCTGCGGGTGATTGGTGGAAGGATTGACCGCTGTAAAAACAGGCGAAGAGGCCACTGCCGGAAGAATAAGCCCTTTTATATTTGCAGTTTCTGCATCATTAACAGCACCGGTCTGCGTCATTCCTGAAAATTCCAGTATAGAGCTGCTTCCGGAAAGCACTTGTTTCCCGATAGAGACCTGAGCATTTACAAGGTTTCCAACCAACACCAACGATAGGATATATTTTCTCATTATCCGTTCCTTACCTATTTTAATCATTACAGCTTCTTTTAATACAGTTCCAGACCGTTCCGTTATATAATTTTACACATTGGGCATTACGGTCGTATACGATCATTCCTTTTACGGGATTCGCAATCAGAGAGGTATCGGCGACCCTTGTAATGACCAATCCTTTATCCGAAGATTGCAGCGCCAGAGCTCCATTGGGAATACCGCCGTTGCTGATCCCCGGCCCTGCCGGCCAGTTTTTGTATCTCGCCGAAAGCGTAGATATTCCCAGATCGGTATAGGTATCGGGCGTTCCGGTTAATCCGGGTTTTGTACAATAATCCACTGCTGTAGTAACGGTTGCCTGATTGCTCGTCAAGTTAGCAGCATCTTTAATTGTATAGCTGAAAGGCGTGGTATTGCTGAAGAAATTATTTACCGGGGTGAAGGTCAGCAAACCGGTATTATCTACCAGCCAGGTACCTTGACCGCTTATGCTGAATCCTTTTACAAGACCATTGCCGTATACCAAATTACCCGCGCCGGAAGGCGGAATAAGATTAATGGAAGCAGGAAGGATCGTTCCGGAATTGGGATCAGAATCATTGCCCGTCAGCAATAGGCTTTTCGGATTGTTTTTTTCTACGGACAAGTGGTCATTACCGGCTACAGGAGGCTGATTGATCCCGAAATTGTTCCCGGTAGACGTACTGTTGTTTAAGATCACCGAAAGGCTCGCCGAATTGGTTCCGGCCCTGTTTCCAACGACCTGAAACCCCGAAGGACTTATCACGTCGACACGGTAAGGCCCCTGATTGACGTTGGTATTAATGTTATCAAAATAATAAAATCCTGCTGCATTGGTTACCGTACTGCGGATTTCTACGTTGTTGCTGAAAAGTTTCATCGTTACCCCGCCGATACCGTTTCCATCCGGAGTTCCTGCATTGTTATCATTGAAAACACTTCCTGCAATGCTGGCCGCAAAAGTAATCGACTCATGATTATATGCTCCGATGAAGGCAAGATCCGATGTACCCGAAAAAGACTGGATCAGCTTTACGGCCTGCGGATAATTCGCGGTCGTGATCCCGAATTCCGACCAGTCTGCAGCGAGTACCCTGACATCCCTTTCGCAGCCGGAAGAAGTCCCGGCATTGTAAGCAGGCGGGTTTACATTGGCATTATAGAATTTCCAGCACGCTTTTCCGATGCTGGGAACATTGCTGAAAGCCACTGAGTAAGTCGTCCCCACAATATTTCCGTTGATGTCCTCAAAATGATAGCTGTCATTGGCCGAAGAAGGATTTCCCATCTGGGTAAAAATAAGATCCGGAATCCCGTCTCCGATAGAGGAAGCTACAATCCCCATGGTGTTTAAACTGATGCTTGATCCCTGAGGGATATTGAATATGGCAGAGCCCAGCCCAAGGCCATTGGCACCGTCCGAAAGATATTCCACCATATTGTTGGTTACGGGCACCGGCGAAACATTGCCGTTTCCTCCGTACATCTTCCCTACTCCTATGAAAGTACTGCCTCCCGGTGCCGGAATATTATAGATGGGCAGAGAGATAAAGGTTCCGGGCTGGAAGACAACGCCTGCTGCAGAAAGCGCCGCATCATTTACTCCGGTACTGTACGTAACCGGTGAATACAAGGTACCATTTCCGTCCGCATCCCACCTGAAACCGATAAGGTTATGGCTGTTATCCGGCTGTATGGTGCTGAAGCTGTCCCAAAAGCCACCGAAATCTGAATAAATCCTGGAAACCGCCCGTTGGGCATTGAAATGAAGAGATACAGAAAATATCCCTAAAAATAGTAGTTTTTTTAGTGTCACTTAACCGTTTTAAAAGGCGGCAAATATATGAATCTTCAGCAGTAATACGTTTAATCATGCTTCAATACTGCATTTATGTGGTACTTTTTATGTTGCAGATAGATCCCGGAACTTCTTTTAAATGTACAGGCACTACCGGTGTTCCGGACGTAATGGCTAATCTTTTGCATAACCAGTCGCATGAATCGGATATTTACGGAACTGGACTTCAGAAAAATTTTTCTCGGAGACCTCAGTGTAGGTTTTGCAGCGGAAATCGTCATCAGGACTCTGTTCATGTTCAGCATGGTCCTTCTTGTACTGCGTCTTACGGGCAAAAAAGGGGTACGGCAGCTGTCTATTTTTGAGGTGGCCATTATTATTGCCATGGGTTCCGCCGCAGGCGATCCTATGTTCACGAAAGATACTGCCATTTTTGTTTCACTGATCGTTTTTAGTGCCATCATTATTCTTTACCGTTTTATTACTCTGTGGGCGAGCAAAAGCGAACGTTTTGAAAAGGTAATTGAAGGCGAACCACTGTATGTAATCGAGGAAGGTCGGTTTATTTTACTGGACAACGAGAGCCATACTTTTGCTAAGGATGAATTTTTTGCTGAGATGCGGCAGGAAAGTATCGAACATTTGGGACAAATCAAAACTGCGATCCTGGAAACCAATGGCAACATAAGTTTCTATTATTATCCCGACAAAGAAGTAAAATACGGCTTGCCTGTACAACCGAAAATATATGACAGGAAATCAGTGCAGATACCTTCACCGGGAATATATGCCTGTACCTATTGCGGCCATACGGAAAATCTGGAAAAAGGCCCGGAATATTGCGCTTCCTGCAGCAGAAACGAATGGGTAACGGCTATAAATTCAATAAGGATCACCTGAAAATCCGGGTAATGATAAGTAATTGTTCTTAACCGTCAGTCAGAATGTTAATAAAAACATGATCCATTTTCCATTGGATAGAATTTAATATAAATATCGTAAATTTGTTAGATTAATCTGAATTACATTAACACCTTTCACTTAATGACTCATTTTTTTTCTGCTCTGGGGGTAGAGCCTCTTTTGAAAATCCTTCAGCAGTCCGGTGATCCTACCGCAATGTATACGGGGCCTGAATTTACCATTCAGTTTGCCAATAATGCCATTCTTGCGATATGGGGAAAGGATGAGTCCGTCATTGGTCATAGATTTGAGAATGCATTGCCGGAAATGAAAGGCCAGCCTTTCGCCGATCTGCTTAAGCAGGTATGGGAATCGAAAGAGATCTATGAAGCAAATGAAATGCCTGCCACCCTGGATATCCATGGTGAACCGATTACTTCTTATTTTAATTTTACCTTTAAACCGATTCTTAATAAGGAAGGCGACATTTATTGTATCCTGCATACGGCAAAAGACGTAACGGAACTCATCAGAACACGTGATGCTGTTCTTGAAAAAGAAAGAAAAGAAGAGGAAATAAAAAAAGAGCTAAGGGCTTCCAATGAAGGACTTCGCTCTAACAACCAAGAACTTTACACTTTAAATAAAGAATATACGGTTACCAACGAAAAGCTTGGTGCTTCCAATAAAATCATCCAAGATCTGAATCTGCAGATAAAAAAGGAAAACAACGAACTGTTGTCCGGAAACAGGAAGTTTCAGGATGATATTACCAATCTGGGAGATCTTAATAAAAACCTTGCTTCCAGAAATCAGGAGCTAAAGGATTTAAATGACACCATTACCCAGCTGAATAACAAATTATCAGAAAGCGACATCAGCTTTACCAATCTGATCGATCAGGCACCGGTAGCCATCATGCTTTTAAAAGGTGATGATTTTGTGATTACGATGATAAATGATGCGATGCTGGCACTTATTGAGAAAGATTACTCCGTCATAGGGAAATCTTTATTTGAAGTGCTTCCAGAACTTAAGGGGCAGCCGGCCGCAGAAATGCTGATCAAGACATACCGGATGGGAACACCGAATTCCGACCACTCCAATCCGGTAATTTTAAACCGCGACGGACAGTTTGAAGAGCGATATTTTACCTTTAATTATACGCCGTTCATTGAAGACGGAAAAGTAACGGGTGTTATTGATATGGCTGTGGAAGTTACCACCCAGGTCATGGCAATACAGGAACGCGAATCTATTATTATTGAGAAAAGTGTACTGGAAGAGACCCTTCGCAAAAGCGAACAACGTTTGCAGGGAATCCTTGAAACAATGGCAGAAGGTGTAGGCGTCATCGATGCAACAGGGCAGCTTGTTTATGCCAATCCTATGGCACAGCAGATCCTGGGGCTTTCAGAAAGCAAAATCAAAGAAAGGACCTATGATGATCCCAAATGGCAGAACCTGAGACTGGATGGCACACTGCTGCCTTCGGAAGAACATCCGATGTCTATTATGATGTCTACCCAAAAGCCTGTATACGACCATGAAGTCGGTGTAAAAGCTCCCGAAAGGGACATAATGTATATCTCCATCAATGCGGCTCCCCTTTTCGACGATGAAGGGAATCTCACAGGTGGAATCGGTACTTTTATGGACGTAACCACAAGAAGGATGATTACGCAGGGGAAAGAAGATTTTATCAGTATTGCCAGCCACGAGCTGAAGACTCCCGTTACTGCCCTGAAAGCATCCCTTCAATTATTACAGCGGTCACACGACAGGCTGCCACCGGAATCACGGGCGAAGCTTCTGGATCAATCCATTAAAAGCCTTGATAAGTTATCCGGATTAATCAACAGCCTTCTGGATACCAGCAGAATTGAACAGGGCCAGCTGAAACTGGATAAGCGGCCGTTTACTATTTCAGAGCTTTTTGATGACTGTTGTTCCAACTTTTCACAGATTACGGACCAGGAGATTATCTTTGAGGGGGATATCTATGAGCAGGTTATGGCAGACAATCAGCAGATCGGTCAGGTCATGATCAATTTCATCAGTAATGCCATCAAGTATGCCCCGGAGTCGAAACAGGTCATTATTACGGCTAAAAAAATTTCCGATCATGAAATTAAAATAAGCGTAAGGGACCAGGGCCCGGGAATCCCGAAAGAGAAACTTGAACATCTTTTTAAACGTTATTACCGCACCAATTATCACGGGCAGAAGTTTACCGGTCTGGGCTTGGGCTTATTTATAAGCGGTGATATCATTAAAGAGCACGGCGGCAGGATTGGTGTCGAAAGTGAAGAAGGCAAAGGATCCGAATTCTGGTTTACCCTACCGATTTAATTATCGTATTTGAGAGTAGATGCAAATTTTATCGTGTTACCACATGAAGGTTATAAAGTTTAGCATCTTCATCGGTAAAGGATGTAAACCGTACATCACATAAGCCCAGGAACCCGTATAAAAAATCTGTTTAAACTGATAATTTTTTCATACGGGTTTAAGTATAAACTCACCGGTATTAAAAGCAACGTTTTATCTCAGTTCGCTTCGGCGTTTGATGTTGAGGATTTCAAATATATTCCTGATGTGATATTTTACCGTACTTTCGGTAATGTTAAAATGAATGGCAATTTCTTTATTGCTTTTTCCGTCTTTTATCATTTCCAGCATCAGCTGCTGTTTGGAGGTAAGCTTTGACTGCTGATCTATATTTCTGGCTTTTTCAGTTTCATATTCCGCAAGCAACTGCCTCATTTCATCGATTACTCTTTCATTTTCCCTGTTTTTCACCTTCAACTTCAGCATATACCTTACAATCATGATGATTATAAATACCAGTACAAGGGTTGCCAGGGTATAAATAATAAAGATTCTCCATTTCTCTTTTTTCTCCTTTTCTTCATTTTCTTTGGATTTTATTTCACGGTTCAAATGAAGGGCCTGAAGATTTTCCGTGGGTTTGTAGATATTGCTCAGAGAATCGTAGATATGGTTAAACTTCAGTTCATTGTCCGCATCTTTCCGCTCCTTATAAGTATTCATCATGACCTCAGCCAGATACATTTCATATTTCAGTATATTACACCGTTTTGCCCTGGAAACTCCTGTCCTGTAATATTCTAAAGCCTTTGCAATATTATTCTCTGCAAAATAAAGCTGTATCTGCTTTCCGTAAACAATAGGCAAATCGCAAGCGTTATCCTGCATCATCAAAGAAGAAGCCCTGCGGTAATATTCTTCTGCCGCCTGGAAATTTTCATCAAGAAACCTGATGTACCCTTCCTGCATCAGGATCTTGGATTTATCTTCTGCCGGCAGGTATTTATAGTCCTGATCGGCAATCTGCTCCATAATCCCGGCTGCTTTTTTATAATCGTGTGTATCGAAATAAGAGAATGCAAAATGGGAATTGATGATATTGTAAAGATCCCTACAGTTATTTTCCTTGGCAATGTCCAAGGCTTTGGAAAGGTAGTAATTTACGGAGGTATAATCCTGTAATCTCTTGTATGTGGCTGAAAGCAGGATATTTACTTCAATATGGTCCCTCGGCGAAAGATCTTCTCTCTGAAGCAGCCCGATAAGCGTATCCTGAGATTTCTTATATTGTAAACCATTGTTCAGAAGATAGATTTTATCTGACAGTTTTTTAATATCCAATTGCTGGGCCTGAAAAAGCAGACTGCAAAATACAGCCACGATACATGAATAAAATTTCACCGGGAGATTTAATTTCTGCAAAAATAATAATTAAAGTTGATCTTTGTTTTATTATAAACAAGATTTAATGAAAATTCTTAATAATATCCATGTATCCTGTGTCTTATTATCATTTAAGGATCAATTTTTACCCGACCCGACCGTATTCAATTCCGACAAATCTCTTTTAAAATTTTTAGCACTTCTTTTCATTTATGAATTAAATAAAAAATACTTTGAATTCATCTTAAAACAGCAGTAGACCGTATTAATTCCCAAAATTCACAAAGTGTGGGATTTCTGTACCAAAACCATTTAACGGAAGAACATTGTTCCGGTTGCTGTTGAAATCGAAAACCTGGTTATTGTCAAAAGGGACCCTCGGATAATACGTAAATGAGATCTGGATTCTGTTGAAAACCAGAAACGGATTGTTGATGAGTACACCGATTCCTATTTTCGTATTTGCATTGGTTTTCAGAAGCTTTTCATCGGGCATAGCCAGCCAGCCGGCAGCAGCTGTAATATAGGGGCTGAAATGAAAATTTTTCCATGCTTTATTGACGAACAGCTGCAGCTGATATCGCAGCACCAGTTTTTTGGTTCCTATATAATCGCTGTTATACACAGGAAACTCATCACTCCCGGAAAGATTAATGCGGTCTCTGTATGAATAGTTATGCTGTGGATTTCCCAAAGCCAGTGTCGGGGAAAAGAAATGCCGTGCTTTGGCAAACTTCCAGTCGGTAAGATTGGTAAAGTAAGTACCGTCCAGCCGGAAAGATTCCCGGTTTTGGCGGTCCTCGCTGAAAAATCTTCCGAACTGGGCTTTTACAGTAAAGTATCCCAATTTTGTAAAATCGCCGTAGGAAGCTGAGATTCCCGCATACGGTATTAATGTGTTGCTTCTGGCCAGAAATCCCGAAGTGAGATTTACCGAATAGCCGTATGCAATATCCTCCGGCAAATCGTACTGAAAAATATTTTTTTCAATGGAAAATTTTCGCTGGACCAGTCCGGCCGATACCAGCAGGCTGCTGTAGGAAGTAAAATACTGATATTGATCGATAGAAGGATTATCCTTGTACTGGTAGTTCTGGAACCTTCCGATAAGTGCAATATTGCTGGAAATCCGAGTCTCCGGGTTTGAGGAAACCGGAATCTGGTAACCACCCCAGAGATCCTGGCTGTAGACTTTGATCTGTACTTCCGGAAAAACGGTATTGTCTTGAAGCGGAAGCAGTACGTGCCGCATAAAGTATTCAAAAGTAAAACCACCTCCCCACTTGGTCAGAGGCGAGAAAAAATCTCTTCTTGCGTTTACGTTGATCCTTTCATTTTTATAAAAATCACGTTCACCCAACACCTGGGCATTGATGTAAGAACCCCAAAGATTATAGGCCGTATAACTTCCGAGAAAATAATCCTGCTTTTCCCTGGAATCATTACGGTACAGGAAATCGACATCATGCCCCAGCCCCAAAAGATTTTCTTCGGTAACGCCAACTCCGATCTTACTGCCTGAATAATTGGCTCTGGGCTTCAGGCTCCAGGAATCCAGTACTTTTACCACAACATCGATGGAGTCTTTACCCGAAGTACTGTCGGAAACGCTTATGTTTACCCTGTTAATGAAAGGCATTCCTCTCAACAGACGTTCAGACTCATACAGTTTCTGCGCATTATATTCCTCCCCTTCTTTAAAAAGCAGGTAATTATTAACGGTTGAAAGCCTGGTATTGGAATGAAGGTGGTTAGTAAACCAGTCGTACCATTTGGATTTTTCTTTCCTGTCACCGGAACCGTACCCAAAAGGGTCGATGGTTTCTATACGGATATGCCTGATGTATTTCCCATCGTAGGTCTGCTGTACCTGCTTCTCCGTACTGGTCTTTACGGAAGCAGAATCTGGCTCCCTACGGAAAATAAAGCGGTGGAGAAACCGGGTAAACTTTCTTTTGTCCGAGAATTTTTCTATTCTGTAATACAGTGAATCCCGCTTCTCCTGTCCATGTGCAAAGGAAAAGCAGATTAAAAGAAAGAATAACACAAATTTTCTCACCGACAGCAATATTGAATACATCTTTTCATATCAATTAGCAAGCCAACAGCTGACTACAGGAATCCAAATCGCAAAGCACACATAAATAGTAGATTGGCACATCCACCTGCAGAAGGTAGCATATCTCACTTTTGGTAAATCTTATGGTGCAGTTGTTGAAGATCAACCCGCATACCATCAAATAGTAATAGAAGAAATACAGGTTCGGGAAAATCCACTTTTTTCAAAAACGCTTTGGAAAGAAACTCAAATGACGACAGTTCAAGAGAAAATTCTTATAACCTTGAAGTCGATGAACGTTATGAGAGTGAAGATGCCTAAAAGTACGGATATTAATAATCCAAAAATATCACAATATCTAAGCATTATTTTTAACCTTACATTTTTTAATGTTATATCCGAGACTGCGACTTTCCTTAGTTATATTTTCAACATTAAAAGATGAAGAATAAACTCTGTTTTATTCGCATAAAGCACATTAAGCAAAAATACCTGAAATATTGAATAAAATTTTAAAACACCCGAAAAGAATTACTGGATGATTTACAGCGCAGTGATAAACGCAAATAATCCGAAAAATACACCTGGTGAGTTGGCTACCACAATTGGCCAGTCTTTCTCAGGTTTCTGGATAAATCCGTAGGTTACCCAAAGGCTGCAGTTGATAGCAGCAACTAACGGCTGGAGCCAGTCGCCTTTATGGCCGTTCAGATTCCCGGAGATCTGGGGAATATAAGAAAAATACATGGCCATAGCTGTTACCGTAGCTACCCATCCTAATATCCTGATAAATTTCTCATTCATAATTGTCCTGTTTTGCTCAGCTGATAGCCCTGAAATTATTATGCCATCTTCCGTGGTATTCTTATTTTTTATGATAAGACAGTCATCTTTTTTTATTAGTATGGCCTTGTTTTTGAGAAATAATTAATTACAAAATCTTCTACATCTGAAGAGCATCAGTCCCAATTTCACTCTTATATTTATGAAAAAAGAAACCCCCAGCTATTTGAACTTTGATGCCGGTAATTATGAATGGAAACCTGATGTTGATTACCGTCAGCATCCTGAATTATACCGGGTTGGAAAAGGAGAACAAGGCGTACTCATATGTGAACCGTATAAAAGCGAAATCGGCAAATACTGGCGTTTTAAGAACAGGGAAATTGCCCTGGAAAGTTCGGAGAACATATTCGGTCTTTTCCTCGAATACCTGAAAGAAAATGATTTTGTGGGTGCGGATATGTCACGGAAATATCTGCAGATGGGTTTTACACGGGCGCGGCGGTATTTCAATTACAAAGGAGGAAAAAAATACGATTCCTCAAATAACTATGAACAATCGGAACGCGGAACAGGAGATCCTGAAAAGGCAAAATCTGCCGAGGTTTTCTATAAAAAATGGAAAGAAGCTGAGGCAGTTCCCGAATATAAACACATGAAAACAGATTGGAAAAAGCGGTATGGATAATATTTACTTGCCACCAATTGCAGTTATATATTCAGAAGAAACATAACCTTCTGCTCAAAATGATCCAGATCAAAAGGTTTTTGAACATAATCGTTGGCATAAGAGTAACCGGCCAGCTTTTCAATATCGATATTCGCACTGATAAAAAGCACCGGAATTGCCGAATATTTCTTACTATTTTTCAGAAGAAGGGTTGCTTCAACCCCGCCCCTGTCCGGAATCCAGTTGTCCATAATAATTAAATCCGGCTTGATCTCATCTACAATTTCCAGCAGATTGTAAGTGGTTTCGGACACCGAAACATCATACCCTTTTTCACTGAAAATTATAGAAATGACTTCAAGGGTCATCAAATCATCGTCAAAAATAAGAATCTTTCTTTTTTTCTCTTTCCGTATTAACATGCTGATGGAGAATAAGAGTATAATTTCACAAAATAAAACACTATACGGGTAATCGGTTTTCTAACTAATCAGCTCATTCACCTTAGACACAAAGGCATTGATATCAAATGGCTTCGATATAAAAGTATCTGCTCCTGCTCCGAAAGCAATGCCTTCACCGTCACGGCTGGCAGACATCACCATAATTGGCAGGGATTTCATTTCTTCATTTCCCCTTATTTTCCGGATTAACTCATCTCCCGACATAACAGGCATCCACAGATCTACGATCAGCAGATCAGGATTGTGCTCCTTTATACGGTCAAAAACATGGGCACTTTCGAGTTCGGTCTTTACCGTAAAACCTTCAGCATCAAGCATCATTTCTACCACATCAAGTATTCCCTCTTCATCATCGCACACTAATATTAATTTATTTTTCACTTTTCTTCATTTTTAAAATCGGTAATGTAAAACTAAAAACAGATCCGCTTCCCAACTCGCTTTCCACCCAGATTGTACCGCCATGCATCTTTATGATTTCCTGGCTTACATATAACCCGATACCCAACCCTGAAAACTTCTGCTGTACATTCTTTACTCTGAAAAACCTTTCGAAAATCTTGGATTTGTCATCATAATCAATTCCTACGCCAAAATCCTTTACCGAGACTTTTACGAAATTCCCCACGTTACCGAGAAGAATCTCTATTTTATCTGCCTCAGGAGAATATTTTACGGCATTTGAAACGATATTGTTCAATACCTGCGATATCTTTATTTCATCACCTTCTACAATGGCATTTGTACTACCCTTGATCTCGATACGGTGAGAGAAAGCATTATAGAGGCTGTTTTCTACTGTCTCGTGAATCAGGGCGTTGATATCAAATGGTTTTCGGTTAATATCGATATTTCCGGAATGGATCTTGGAAGTATCCAGCAGTTCCGTAATCAGGTTATTCAGTCTTTCGATGTTGACGGATACTTTGTGAAGTGTAGACCTGAATTTGTCGTCTATTCCCTTATCCATCATTCTTTCAAGCAGCTGTACCAATGTTTTGATTGTTGTTAAAGGTGTTTTAAGCTCGTGGCTGGCAATGGAGAGGAAATCATCCTTACGACGGTCAATCTCTCTCTTGTCCGTAATATCTTCAATGGCCAAAAGAATATTATCTTTATACTGGCCGTCGAATTCAATCCGGTATGCATTCAGCAGCATCAGCTTTCTGCCGATATACGGAAAATCATGTTCAACTTCAAAATCGATCACCGGATTATTGGTAGGAAGTATTTTAATCAGCAACTCCTTCAGTGAATCTATATCCCACTGATGGTTTCCGAGTTCATACAGAACTTTTCCTATGGTTTCTTCTTCCGTTACTTTAAAAGTTTTCAGAAAATAGGAATTGACACTTATCACCCTGAAGTCAGGATCAAGTACCAACAGACTTTCGCGTACCGTCTGGATAATACTGGAAAGAAAGGCTTCATTTTCCTGAAGTTCCTGGGTACGTTCGTTTATTTTTCTTTCGACACTTGCTTTTTCTTCGCGAAGATCCTGCTCTGCTTTTTTACGGTCGGTAATATCATTCTGTACGCCGATAAAATTGGTTATCAAACCGTTTTCATCTTTTACAGGAGAAATATATAATTCATTCCAGAACAGATCACCGTTCTTTTTATAATTCCTGATCTCAACCCTGCACTCTCTCCCTTCTATGATATGTTCCCTTAACATTGCACGTTCAGGCTGACTACGGTCTTTCATCTGGAGGAAACGGCAGTTGTGGCCGATAATTTCTTCATGGCTGTATCCTGTAATTTTTTCAAATGCCTTGTTGCAGTAAATAATAGGATTATCCGGCAGACGGTTGTCTGTTATAATAATTCCTGAATTTGCGGAATCCAGCGCTTTTAAATAAAGTTCGAGATTATTGTCATCCATAAAGCATAATAATTACTTGCACATATAGCGATCGAACCCCGATGATGTACGGGTTTTAAAATCTTTGTTCGTCATCTTCTAGCAGACCAAATATTATGCCCATAAATTCCAGAAAAGATTCTTAACAGAATAAAAATGGTGATCCCGTGGTCAAAAAACACATACCTTATTTTTCCCATAATGCCGTTAGAACGGGGTACCATACGTTAAAATACGGAAACGACTGTAAAAACAGCATTTAAAATATGATCAAAATCATGATCTCATCCGCTATGATAAAATATTCGATTAATTATTTACCGGAGTTAAGCATCGTCTGAAAACTTAAAAATCTGTGCATTATTAACCACTGATCTGCTAAGATTTTCACAGATGATATCAGCCCGCCTGATTGCCAATTTATGAAACCGTTACCCCGAACAAATGTCCGATCAGTGCCGTTACGCCCATGGCAATGGTTCCCCAGAAACAGATCCTCATGACGGCAATCCCAATTTTTGAACCACCGGTTCTGGCCGAAACGGCACCAAGGATCATCAGGAAAATAATTGAGAAAGCGTATTGGAAATAAACCATCTGCTGGATAGGCGCAAGGAGGGAAACCGCAAACGGCAGCAATGCTCCCAGCGCAAACGAACCGAAGGAAGCCATTGCCGCCTGCAGCGGTTTAGCCTGGGTAATTTCATTAATTCCCAGTTCGTCGTGAGCGTGGGCAGCCAAAGCATCATGAGCAGTAAGTTCGGTAGCTACAAGCAGGGCGGTCTCTTTACTCACGCCCCGCTTTTCATAGATTTTGGCCAGTTCCTGTAATTCTACTTCCGGCATTTCTTCCAGTTCCCGCTTTTCCCTGAGAAGGTCCGCTCTTTCAGTATCCTCCTGCGAGCTTACGGAAACATATTCTCCTGCGGCCATGGACATAGCCCCGGCAATCATCCCGGCAAGGGCAGCGAGGATAATGGTATTCCGGTCGGGGGAAGCTGCGGCCACGCCAATAACGATACTCGTAGTGGACAGTATACCGTCATTGGCCCCTAAAACTGCTGCCCGCAGCCACCCTACTCTATTGACATAATGTTTTTCTAACTGGTGATGCATAATTTATGATTCAAGGTTCAAGGTTCTAAATTCAATGTTGTCAGGACGATTGGCTGTGATATACTATCCGGAAACCTTCAGTTTCTTTCTTCCAGCCGACTCAGGTTTTCCTTATTTTTCAGAAATTCAAGACCAATCCTGCGCCTACGTTTTTCGATTGCAGAACGGGATAGATAAAGGTAAAGCTTTTGGAATCTTTTTTACTCAGATGCTTATTGATAAAAGGAAACAGCCAGTAAGCCAGCTCCGTGCTCAGGATCCCGAATCCGGCACCGGCAACTACATCGCCAACCCAATGTTTGTCGTTCAGTGTTCTGTAAATTCCGGTAAAAAGTGCGACCGGATAACCCGAAACAGCCAGCCAGATATTTTCATCCTGATATTCGCGGAACAGAAACTGCGCCGATGAAAATGCAGTGGTCGTATGCCCGGAAGGAAATGAAAGGCGGTTGGAACCGTCCGGACGTTCCTCTTTTACCAGGTGTTTCAGCGGAAGAACGATGGTAGCGGCAATCAGCTGTGAGGTTCCGTAGATAATGGTTCGCTCCTTCAGATTATGTTTCCCTTTGATCGCGGCGAGGTTGTACCCGTACACCATTGCGGCAGGAACGTATTGTGTATAATTATCCAGCGTAATATGTTTAGGCTGATGTTCTCCGATTTCGTATTTGGTCGAATTATTAAGATTCTTCAATGCATCAGAAGTAAGACTCGCAACACCGAAGGCTACAAAAACTGTTGGAACAATAAGTTTTTTATAACTTGGTTTATAAACGTGGTCTTCATATTTCATGCTCTGCCGGACGATACCGGAAGAATCCGCTTCGATCTGCCCGAAAATAATATTCGAACAGATCAAAGCAGATAGTGTTAATAATTTCATAGGCTATTATTTGAACCTTAAATTTAAGGAAATAATATCAGATTTCATCCCTACGGATTTCGTATAATGCCCATACCGGATTTCCAGCATATTCAGCCTCTGGATTCCGAAGAGACCGTTTTTGGGATTGAGCCGGATTCCGGCTCCGTAAAAATGGCTGTCGAATTTCGAGAGATCATAATTGCTGGTATAGTAATCGTCAAAAGCCGTATGCTGCTGGTAAGGTGCAAAATATTTAGCCGCCGTCTGGGAATAGTACCGGTAAAACGGACTTACGGAAACAAACGGTGAGATCTTTACCGGGGTTTCCAGGCTGAAGGTATTCGACTTCAACCCCCAATCGTCGGTGTAATAACGATAATACGCTCTCAGGATTACTTTATCGCCCAGGAAATAATTGGCCCGTACACCTACCGGAATTTTAAATCTTTTATCCGGCAAAGTTTCCTGATGTACCGAGTTGTCCGTAAAATAGACCCGGTGAAAAGGCAGGCTTAAATAACCGGTCTGCTGAACCCCGTCCGCCAAAAGCTCAACCTGAAAATTCTGGTTGATGATCTGCGAATAGGCCAATGAAAGCGCAAAAGTATTTCTGCCGCTGGTTCCGTAATTTTCATGTTCGCCACCGGTACTTCCGTTTGTTCTCAGCTCAATGGGGGTCACGAGTTTTACCTGGTCGATATACGCCTGGAATTTTGCAGTAAATTCGCCCATTCTGTCGCCTGTTTTTTTTGCAAATCCGATATTGGCCCCGACAGATTGATAATCGAACTCCGTGGAAAACATAGCTCCGGCCATCAGCGTGGTACCTTTGGCTTCATTTTCCCGGCTCCAGCTGAGCGCAGGATAAATCCTGGTATCGGCATGAGAAGCCGACGAATTGGCCTTCAGGTCGATCATATCGGAAGAAGCTGAGGTGTAATGGTCGATGCCGACACTTAGCCCAAATTTGTTTTTCCTGTCTTTTTTATCGTATTTCACCACCGTTACGTCGATGGCATTGGAAATATCGGTAAGCTTCTCCGTACCGATTCCGCCGGTTACTGCCGAGTTGTTTCCATCCTGTTTATAATAGCTCGATACTAAATTAGCTTCATCGAAAGTCAGCTTTTTAGGCTGCTCGTTATTGGTATTTTCCTGCGCTTTGGCATTAAAGATCCCGAAAAGAGCAAGGGCACTGATGATAATTCTTTTCATTTTAAATCACAATTACATTTTACAATTTCTCTTTTCTTAATTACAGCCGCAGCCGCCACCTACTTTTCCGGCATTGGCTCCCGAAGAACCTTCACGGTAAGACTGGAAGCTGAGTTCCGTTTTTTCGATGGTACGGTTTCCAAGAACCATTTCGGCATCGTTGAGTTTATTTTTTTCGTACTCTTTTACGGTTGTGCACGAATTCAAAAACGGGATTATCAATATCGAAAGAACAGCAATTGTTCTGTAATGTAAAGTGTTGAATTTATGCAGCCCGACCTGAGCGGACTCTTCGACAAGCTCAAAGTGACTCGCATTAGTGGAAGACATACATGAGGCAAAAACGAATGTTTTTCTGAAATTTACGAACATCGTTTTTAGCTGCCCTAATAAATTGGAAATTTTCCGGATATGTTTTATGAAATGTTTCATTTTTTTAATATTTTAAATTAATATTCTGAGAGGAATATATTGTATCATGATCATCGATGATGATGCATTCCAGATGATTGATCTGGTTGACCATATTGAGTGCTGCTTCAACCCCCATAATACTGACAGGGGTTGCCATGGCATCGGCAATTTCTGCATTGGGGCAAAAAACGGTGACACTTTTGACACCCGAAACCGGCATTCCCGTTTTCGGATTAATGGTATGTGAATATTTTTTACCGTTGATAACCACAAATTTTTCGTAATTCCCGGACGTTGCCACGGCCATATCTGTGATATTCATATAGGAAAAAGGCTGTCCGGCGTTGTCGGGATCGGCAATTCCTACCGTCCACGGTTTTCCATTCGCCTGATTTCCCCACGTGGTCAGATCACCCGAAGCATTCACGATGCCGGAATTTACGCCTCTTTCAAGGAGAATTCTTTTGGCCATTTCTGCGGCATATCCTTTCCCAATTCCGCCAAAGCCGATGCGCATCCCTTTTTCTTTGAGAAAAACGGTCTGATTTTCCCGATCGAGCATAATATGCTGATAATTGACTAGTTTCAAATGATCTTTAATCTGCTTGGGATCCGGAAGCTCTTTCATTTCACGGTCGAAGTTCCAGAAACTTTTATCGATCCCGCCATAAGAGATGTCAAAATACCCATCCGTTATCCTGCTGATGCGGAGGCTTCTTTCAATGAGGTCAAAGATTTCCCGGTCTACCTTTATAGGCCTCACACCGGCATTCCGGTTGATAAGGTTGGTCTGGCTTTCTTCATTGTAAGTCGTAAGAAGCTTTTCGATCCTGCGGATTTCATCAATGGCATCTTCAATATGACCGTACGCAGCATTTTCATCATCGCTTACCACGGTAATTTCAAAAGCATTCCCCATCAGCTTCCGGGGTCTTTTGAATTCTCTCAGCATAGTTTAAGGTTTTTGGTTCTCCCTGATCTCTTTTATTTCTTCAGTAAAAGCCAGCGCATTTTCCGAAGGCAGCCCTTCCCAGCTTTTCAGGATCTTTCCGTCCGCATTCATCAGAATGGTATATGGGAAAATACCTTTCGGATTGTACTGGTCGGCAAGAGAAGCGTTCTCTTTTTTCAGATCTGCCGAAAGCTGGTTTTTCTTATTTCGTGGAAAATCGGCATTGATGTACACAAGCACACCATCGGATTCCAGTTTTTTGAAATCTTCTGTTTCGATGATATTTTTATGAAGTTTAATGCACGGGATACACCAGTCAGAACCCGAAAAATTAAGCAGGATAAGTTCTTTGTTTTCTGCAGCCGTTTTTTTTGCGTTTTCCAGTCTGTTTTGCGCGTGGAAACCAAAGGAAAATACAACCATAAGAATGGCTGATAATATTGTTTTCATTATTTTAAATTTTATAATGATTTTGATAATAAACGATGGATTTTGATTAAATGAAATCAAAAAATGGTAAATGAATTAAGCAATCGATTTCGGTGGCTCCCAGACAGATCCCGCGAATCCTTTGTAGCAGAAATCTTCGTCTTTTGAAGGAATTTCATGCGATTTCAGTGATCTGAAATTTTCCGTTTTTGTTTCAAAATAAAAGCCCGGATTGATGGTAAAAACCAAAGTAAGCGGTGCAGAATGAATTACAAACGGCAGTTTTCTGTCTTTACCGTAATCTCCGTCTTTTGCAGGATGATCGTAATGTGCTTTGAAAAACGCAATCAGCGGCATTTCCGGATTAAGCTGTTTGTGTTCCCAGTAATGTTCTACCAGAGCAGGAATCTTCAAAAGCTGATACAGCTCGGTTGTAGAAACCAAGAATAAGGATAGTAACAATATGGAAACCAACTTTTTCACCTAATCAAAGGTATAAAATCTTCTGTTAAGAATGATTTTAAATTAATCCGGATTATAACGCTAAAATGTTCAATAAATTGTTCAGCTTTAGTTTATTGTTTAAATTATAAACTTGTGTAAATTAATTCTGAAATTATTTCAGACAGACTTTACATATTTAACTGACGAATAATGATATCAAATTACTTTAAACTTAATATTTATTCTTCTTCCTCCGTATTTTTAAGCTTCATCAAAAGCGTATAAGCATTTTTGGTCACGATCTTTTTATTCTTAAAATCATCAAAATTGAGGATCTGGATAAATCCGTTTTCCGTTTCTCCCAAAGTAACCGGAGTCAATCGGTACGTCTGCTTTTTAACCTCAACAAAAACGAAGTCTTTGCCTTCAAAATTAACGATGCTTTCTTCCGGAACTACATTGGAAAAAGAGGTGCTGGTTTCAATTTCGGCATTCATATACATTCCCGGAACCAGGCTGTGATCGTATTTATCGAAATGACAATGTACTTCCGCCAGACCGCCCTGGCTGATATCCTTGCTGATGAGAAGAATTTCGCCGTAATATTTCCTGGCCGGATCGGCATTGGTGTATGCCTCAAAACGCTGTCCTTTTTTTAGGTTTTCCAGATCCTTTTCGTATACTTTAAGATTCAGGTGGATATCATCGGGATTAATAAGCTCGAAAAGCACATCCGAAGGGTTTACAAATTTCCCGATATTCACATTCACTTTGCTTACAAAACCGTTGATCGAACTGTACACCGGAACGCTTTTCGTAATGTTTCCTGATTTTAAGGATCCCGGATTGATATTGATCAGTCTGAGCTGTTGCGCCAGGGAGTTCATCAGAATTCGCTGGCTGTTCATTTCAGATTGGGCGAGCTGCATTGCTTTGTCGCTGCTTGCCTGGCTTTGGTTCAGGGTTTTCTGACGGTTATAATCCAGTTCCGCAAAATGTGCTTTGGATCTTGCCATTAAATAATCCTGCTGAAGCTGGATGAACTGCGGGTTTTCGATCACCGCAATGACCTGACCTCTGGAAACCGGCATTCCCGGAAGGAGATTGCTGGATTTCAGATAGCCGCCAAGCGGAATGCTTACAGAAACCAGATTTTGGGGCGGAACATCGATCATTCCATTTAATTTCAGGGTGGAAGCGATATTCTGTAACGAAAGCGTGGTCGTCTCTATCGGTGCATTTCTTAACTGTGCATCCGTTAAAGTCACTACATTTTCGTCTTTCGGGAGGCTTTTTTCCTGCTTTGGAGCTTCTTCTTTTTTACATTGAATGAATACAAAAAAGCTGATTAATAAGGTATATATTGAAATTGATTTCATTTTTTTACGGATTTAAAGTAAGGTATTCCAGTTCAATGGCACTTTGGTTAAGTTTCCAGACTGCATCGGAGTAATTGTTTTTAAGCTGTACCGCCTGGTTCACGAGGATCACAAATTCGAGGTAATTGATTTCACCGCCGATAAACTGCCTTTTCGCCGTTTCGGTAATGACCACTGCGTTTTTAAGGTCGGAAGTTTCATATTTTGAAACAATGTCCAGGTTGGAATGATAGATTTCTCTGGCTTTTTTAAGCTGATTCTGAAGATTGAATTCCGCATTTTTCAATTCACTTTCAGCAACGGACTGCGCCACTTTTGCGGCTTCAATCCTCGCTTTCTGACCTCGAGAAAATACAGGAAGCGAAACACCCACCTGAACCGAATGAAACTGAGGCGTTGCATTATACATTTTATCATCCGGACCTAATCCTTTAAAACTGTTCAGATTGTACGCCAATTGCAGACCAGGAAGCATTTTCGCTTTTTCCAGTGCGATCTGTTCTGCGGAAATATTTTTCTGCTGTTCCCAGATTTTGAGCAGAGGATGATCCGCCAGTTCTCCGCTTAGAGAATTGGCAAAAGATTTTGAATCTTCGGGAATAAAATCGGTTTCCGTATTTAAAAGCCATTGAAACTGGATCTTTAAAACGGCTAATTCCTGCTGCAATTGTTTTAACTGAATTTCGATCGCCGATTTCTGGCTGGAAGCGGTTGTTTTTTCAAGAATATTGCTCTCCCCGGCTTTCAGACGAAGGTTCGCTTTGTCGGAAAAATCGGTGTAGAGTTGCAGGATTTCATTCAGCAGTTTTTCTTTTTCTTTCCAGTACAGCATATTGTAAAAGGTAAGACTGACTGCTTTTTTAAGTTCATATTCTTTCAGGGAAACATTCAGCAAAGATTTTTTCCATTCTTCGGTGTACACATTTTTCTGTTTTTTATACACGGTCGGAAAAGCAATGTTCTGCGAAACGCCAAATTTCATATCGTTGTACGCACTGTTGATCTGTCCGTAATCGAACGTTACACCAGTCTGCGGAATATCATCAGCCGATTTTATCAAAGCTTTGGAATATTCAGATTTAAGCTTTTCGTTTTTAAGATTTCTGTTGTTTTCCAGTGCGGTATTGATCGCCGTCTGAAGATTAATTGGCGTTTGCGCTTTCAACCCGAATCCTGCAAAGCTGAATAGCAAAATGAATACAGCCGTTATATTTTTATGATTATTTTTCATATGTAGATATTTATTATTTTTTAAAGGTCATATGTAATCGCGTTTTCTTCATAGGCGTTTGCGTTTTACAAATGATGGCGATTTCATTTTAAATCCTTTTTCAATAGTTACATAAAGAAGCGGCAGTACAAAAAGCGTAAGGAAAGTTGCCACGAGCAGACCTCCGATCACCACGGTTGCCAGCGGACGTTGCACTTCCGCTCCTGCTCCGTTGCTGAGCGCCATCGGAATAAATCCTAAAGATGCTACGAAAGCCGTCATTAGAACCGGACGAAGTCTGGATTCTCCGCCATCAATTACAATTCTTACGATATTGCGGATCCCGCTTTTGTATAATCTGTTGAATTCTGAAATGAGAACGATTCCGTTAAGAACTGCCACTCCGAAAAGGGCAATGAATCCGACACCTGCACTGATGCTGAAAGGCATTCCTCTCAGAGCCAGAAGAAATACGCCGCCAATAATCGACAGTGGAATTGCGGTGTAAATCAGCAGACTTTCTTTCACCGAGCCAAATGCTAAAAACAACATCACAAAAATAAGCGCCAAAGCAACCGGAACGGCGATCATCAGACGCTGTTTTGCATTGTTCAGGTTTTCAAAAGAACCTCCGTACGTCATGTAATAACCTGTTGGAAGTTTTATTTCTTTGTTAACTTTAGCCTGAAGTTCTTCCACGATGCTCTGAACGTCTCTTCCTTTGATGTTAAAGCCAACCACAATTCTTCGTTGTGCGTTTTCTCTCTGAATCTGGTTCGGACCGTTTTTCACCTCAACTTTTGCAAGCTGGGAAAGCGGAATCTGGTTTCCGAAAGGGGTCGGAACAAGCAGGTTTTTAACATCATCCACATTTTTACGGACTTTGGAATCGAGACGAACGACCATATCGAAACGTTTTTCTCCTTCGAAAACGAGACCCGTACTCTGCCCTGCAAATGCAGCATTCACAATCCGGTTGATATCGGAAATGGATAAATGATATTGTGCAATAACAGGACGGTTGTATTCTATAGTTACCTGCGGCATTCCGGCAATCGGTTCGATGTAAAGATTTTGCGCTCCGTCTACAGTTTCAATAATTTTCCCGAGTTTTTGGGCATTTTGGGAAAGAATGTCAAGATCATCTCCGAAAATCTTCACCACGACATCCTGTCTTGCTCCCGTCATCAGTTCATTGAAACGCATCTGCACCGGAAATTGGAAACTTACCGTTACACCGGGAACGTCCTGCAGTTCTTTGCTCATTTTATCTGCCAGTTCAGGGAATGTAGAGGCAGAAGTCCATTCTTTTTTGTCTTTCAGAATCACCATTAAATCGGCAGCATCCATCGGCATCGGATCTGTAGGAACTTCCCCGCTCCCGATTTTTGTCACGACTTTTTGTACTTCGGGAAATCTTGATTTCAGAATATGAGCGGCTTTTTGGGTACTTTCAATGGTTGTATTCAGATTACTTCCCGGCAAAACTCTGGTTTCTACCGCAAAATCTCCTTCTTCAAGGGAAGGAATAAATTCTCCTCCCATTCTGCTGAGAATGAAAATTGCCAATACGAAAAGTAAAGCCACGATGGAGAATACGATTTTCGGAACTCTTAAAATTTTAAGTAATGTTTTCAGATAAATTTTCTCTACTTTTTTCATCATCCGGTCGGATAAATTCGGCTTTGAGCTTCTTTTTCTCAATAGCAAAGAACTCATCATCGGAATGTAGGTTAACGACAATAAAAATGCGCCCAGTAAAGCAAAAGCGACAGTCTGAGCCATCGGTTTGAACATTTTTCCTTCGATTCCCTGCAAGGTAAGAATGGGAAGATAAACAATCAGGATGATGATTTGACCGAAGACCGCACTGTTCATCATTTTTCCGGCAGAATCGGTAACAATGGTGTCCATTTCTTCTTTTCCGACGGAGAATATTTTTTTGAATTTTGAATTATGGCTGAACTGGTGCAGGACAGATTCTACAATAATGACCGCACCGTCGATAATCAATCCGAAATCCAGTGCACCAAGACTCATCAGGTTTCCGCTGACTCCGAAAAGATTCATCATACAGATGGCAAAAAGCATTGCGAGAGGAATCACAGAAGCCACCAGCAGGCCTGCGCGTACATTTCCAAGGAACAGAACCAGTACAAATACAACAATCAATGCACCTTCCGTAAGGTTTTTTTCTACGGTTCCGATGGCGTTGTTTACCATTTTGGTACGATCCAGAAACGGTTCTATCACCACTCCTTTCGGAAGGGTTTTCTGGATCTGTGCAATTTTTTCTTTTACGTTTTTAATCACCTGATTGCTGTTTTCTCCTTTCAGCATCATCACCACTGCCCCGGAAACTTCTCCCTGATCATTGAATGTCATGGCGCCGTATCTTGTGGCAAAGCTGGTTTTTACCTCTGCAACATCTCTTATGAACAATGGAATTTCATTGGTTTTGGAAGCAATCGCTATATTTTTGATGTCTTCAATATTTCCGATGAGACCTTCGCTTCGGATGTATAAAACAGTGGGCCCTTTTTCGATATAAGCTCCTCCTGTGTTCTGGTTATTGGTGTTTAAAGCATCGAAAACATCGTTGATGGTAATTCCGTAAGCATTTAACCTGTCGGGATTTACGGCAATTTCGTATTGTTTCAGTTTTCCACCGAAACTGCTGACTTCGGCAACGCCTTTTACACCGAGAAGCTGTCGTCTTACGATCCAGTCCTGAATGGTACGAAGTTCTGTGATGTCGTATTTTTTCTCGTAGCCTTTTTCGGGACGGATCACATACTGGAAAATTTCGCCTAGCCCTGTGGAAATAGGCCCCAATTCGGGGGTTCCGATTCCCTGCGGAATCTGGGTCTGAACCTGCTGCAGCCGTTCTGCCACCTGCTGTCTTGCCCAGTAAATATCGATATCAT
This sequence comes from Chryseobacterium sp. sg2396, assembly GCF_042610505.1. NCBI lineage: Bacteria > Pseudomonadati > Bacteroidota > Flavobacteriia > Flavobacteriales > Weeksellaceae > Chryseobacterium > Chryseobacterium sp. sg2396. Next base: position 40,428 of record NZ_JBHGAQ010000024.1, read on the forward strand.
CCTCGAAAACGATGGTAACGAGCGATAACCCGAACCGTGAAAAACTGCGGATCTCTTTTAATCCTGAAATATTATTGTTTGCCTGTTCTATGGGAAAAGTTACCAGTCTTTCAATGTCTGTTGCTCCAAATGAAGGGGCAATCGTGATCACCTGAACCTGATTGTTGGTAATGTCCGGAACTGCGTCTATCGGAAGTTTGGTAACCTGATAGGAGCCAATGCCTATCAGTCCCAAAACCAACAGCGCAATGATGAGTTTGTTCTTTACAGAAAACTCAATGATTTTTGTAAGCATAATGATTTGTTGAGCTTATTAGCATATGCAGATAATAAATAACAGATAACATATACCTATGCTATAGATAAATATCTCTATTCGAATTTACTATTCCAGCAAATGCTTATGAATAAATAAGTTTGATCGCCTGATAAAAATTAATGAACCTATCGTTGATTAACCTAATATCAAAACGTTCTCAAAAATATTTTTGAGAATAATTCAGAAAAAAATCAACAGGATTTCGGCGGTTGCCAGATGGAATTGAGAATATCCTTATTATAAAAGATGCTTTTGTAAAAAGTCTGTTTGGATTTAATAATCGGGTTGGAACCCTTGTCGGACAACTGAAAAGTAAAAGGTGTCGCCGGTGTACAAACAATCACAAGATGCGCTGCATGCGAAGCAAAGGGAAGCTGCTGGTCTTTATTGTAATCCGAATCCTTTACCGGGTTTTCGTAATGAATTTTAAAAAATGAAACAATTGTAATGGCCGGATTTTCTGCCTTATGTTCCAGATAATGTTCAATAAGAACCGGTACTTTCAAAAACTGATACAGCTCGGTTGTAGAAACCAAGTATAGACTAAGCAATAGTATCGAGATCAGTTTTTTCACTTATGCAAAATTAGGAAATGTTTCGTTAAGAATGAATTTAAATTGAAGCATTTCGTCCTTGTAATTTTTTTAAATGCCGGAAAGTAAGACCGGAAATATTTTTTATTGATCGGCAACCTTTGTCATTTCAAATTATTAATATGATCCTGATCATATTTGGAATACTTTTTGGCAGGCTTACAAAATATCACTTACACACAAAATTAAGAATATGAAAACCTTTTGACGATGGCATGATTACATTTTCCATAAGGTTTTCTGTTTACGATTAAACCAATTAATACTGAGGTTATCTATGAAAAAAAACACTCATGCCGGGCTGCGTACATTAGGTGCCCTTAAGGCGCTAAATTTTTTTATGGCCGATATGCAGGCCGGTATCGGGCCCTTTCTGGGGATTTTTCTGCTTTCAAAAGGATGGCAAAGCGGCCCCATCGGTACGGTAATGTCCCTGGGAGGGGTGGCAGGAATGCTGATGACAACGCCAGCCGGTGCTGTGATCGATTCCACCAATCATAAACGGAGATTTGTCATTTTACCCGGAATTTTTACCGTTATTGCATCCGCTCTTATTCTACTTTCACAAAACTTCTGGGTAGTCAGCCTTTCCCAGGTAGCAACCGCCATTGCAGGAGCTGCCATAGGACCTGCGGTAGTAGGAATCACGCTGGGAATCGTAAAGCAGAAAGGATTCAACAGGCAGAATGGCTTGAACCAGGCTTTCAACCATGCCGGAAACGTGGCGGGCGCGGCTCTATCAGGTTATCTGGGACTGAAATGGGGGATGACAGCGATTGTTCTTCTCGCCGCTTTATTTGGTGTTCTCACGATCATCAGCGTTCTGATGATCCCGGCAGACAGTATCGATAATAAAGCCGCGCGCGGAATGAAGTCGGATGCAGAACAGGACGAGAAAGCGAGCGGGCTCAGCACGCTTCTGAAATGTAAACCGTTGCTGATTCTTGCAGCGGCACTCGCATGCTTTCACCTCGGCAATGGCGCTTTACTTCCTCTTTACGGAATGGCGGCAGCCTCTAAAATGCAGGAAAATGCCTATATGTTTGTGGCGTTAACCGTTATAATTGCCCAGATTGTTATGATCCTGGCTTCGATCGCAGGAATGAAAATTGCCGAAAAGAACGGATACTGGATGATCATGCTGGTTTCTTTTCTTTCTCTTCCGCTAAGAGGATTTATTGCCTCCCAAATGATCGGTGAAGTGGGATTGTATCCTGTACAGATCCTTGACGGAATCGGAGCAGGACTTCAGAGTGTTGCCGTTCCGGGGTTGGTCGCGCATATTCTTAACGGAACGGGAAGGATCAATATCGGGCAGGGTGCGGTAATGACGGTTCAGGGAGTCGGTGCAGCCTTAAGCCCGGCCATTGGCGGATGGATTGCGCAGCAGATGGGATACAGCTCTGCGTTTCTTATTCTGGGAAGCATTGCCGTCATTTCCATTGCATTATGGCTAATTAACGCCAAAACCATGAAAAAAGAATGTGCGCCCTCCGAAGCCTGCTCAGAGCCCGCTTAAAATTAAAATATTACACTTTTCCGGTTAATTAAGATCTTATTTTTGAGTTTTAATCTCTCACGCAAATCAGGAAGATTTGATTTGTATCTGTTGCATAACCACTATAATTTACTGGAAATCATACCTTAAACTAATTTTAAACAGACTTCAAGATCATTTACTATTTAATTATCATTAAATAAAGATTATTTTTCCCTTTATTATGAACAATGAATTCTTCATCTACTTTATTGCTTTAGTTACCATTGGCGGAGTGATTATCCGGCCATATAAAATCCAGGAAGCGGTCTGGGCCGTTGCCGGAGCTTTGCTTCTGCTTGTTTTCGGACTGATTTCTTTACAGGATGCCTGGACTGGAATCGGGAAAGGTCTTGATGTCTATCTTTTCCTGATCGGAATGATGACCCTTGCCGAATCCGCACGGCGGGAGGGCCTTTTCGACTGGCTGGCCTGTCATGCGATACGATTCTCCAAAGGATCTTCCTTCAGGCTTTTTGTGCTGATTTACCTGGTAGGTCTTATGGTAACCACTTTCATGTCGAACGATGCCACTGCCGTTGTATTAACTCCTGCCGTTGCCGTTGCTGTAAGGCGGGCGAAAGTAAAAAATGTCCTTCCCTATCTGCTGATCTGTGCTTTTATTGCTAACGCGGCTTCTTTCATTCTTCCGATTTCTAATCCGGCCAACCTGGTAATCTACGGAAAAGAAATGCCACCCCTGGGAGTATGGTTCAGTACCTATCTGCTGCCGTCCATGATTTCGGTAGTACTTACCTTTCTGATGCTTTTTTTAACCCAGAAAAAATTACTGCGTGAATCTATCAATTCTGATATTGAAGCAGAGCCTTTACAGCCGGGAGGAAAGATGGCACTGGCCGGAATTGTTGTTACCACCCTGGTTTTACTTTCTGCTTCCCTCATGAATTGGGATCTCGGATTACCTACGGCCATTGCCGGGCTAAGTACGACCATTCTGGTTCTCATAGCCGGCCGGAAAAATCCGGTGGCGTTTGCCCGGCATATTTCATGGTCTGTCATTCCGTTGGTAGCTGGCCTGTTTGTTTTGGTAGAAGCTGTTCAGCAAACGGGAATTATTGATTCCCTTTCCCAAAAACTGGCGGATGAGGCGCATCATGCGACGGAAACGACTTCCTGGCTCGCTGGTCTGGCCGTTGCGTTTGGAAGCAATCTTATCAATAATCTGCCGGCCGGACTTATTGCCGGATCAACGGTTTCAGCCATTCACCTGCCGGAAGCGGTACGAAGTGCCATCCTCGTTGGGATCGATCTTGGTCCGAATCTTTCCATCACAGGTTCTTTAGCAACGATTTTATGGCTGAAAGAGTTAAGAAAAAACGGTTATGATATGAGCGGCTGGGCGTTTTTAAAACTCGGAATGGTGGTAATGATTCCTGCGCTAATCGGGGCTTTGCTGGCTTTGAGGTTTTAAGCCCTGCTGATTTTAAGGATGATTGCATTTGCTTTGTTAACACATCGAGCACAGGAGAATTTTGGAATGGATTGAAAATATTTCAGAACACATGAGACTAAAAATCAAAGATTTTTAAATGTATACTTCTCATTGGAAGGCTGGAGTCTGCATTTGTTTTTTTTAACCATGGATTTGCACAGATTTTCACGGATGATTCCGTTTATTTAATGGGAGTTGAAAAGCTTTGCACTTGAATTTCTCTGATAGGATAGAAACCGGGTTTTCTATTGCTTCTCTAATACTATGTTCAGATTCCCTGCGGGAATGACAAACTGGGTGTTTAATTCAGGTATTAACATATTGGTCACAGAAGAGTTTTTTTGATAGCCTGAAACATATAAAATAAAATCGAAGAATTTTTTAACCATGGATTTGCACAGATTTTCACGGATGATTTCGTTTATTTAATGGGGAGTTAAAAGCTTTGCACTTGAATTTCTCTGATAGGATAGAAACCGGGTTTTCTATTGCTTCTCTAATACTATGTTCAAATTCCCTGCGGGAATGACAAACTGGGTGTTTAATTCAGGTATTAACATATTGGTCACAGAAGAGTTTTTTTGATAGCCTGAAACATATAAAATAAAATCGAAGAATTTTTTAACCATGGATTTGCACAGATTTTCACGGATGATTTCGTTTATTTAATGGGGAGTTAAAAGCTTTGCACTTGAATTTCTCTGATAGGATAG